>NZ_CFIGVI010000010.1:35390-37418 GCF_984588085.1 Wandonia sp. | reverse complement strand
AAAAAGTAGAGAAAATGAGGAATGGTTTCGTTCCCATTTACGAACCTCATCTGGATGTGCTTTTTGAACGAAATATTAAAGCAAATCGTTTAAGTTTTACGACAAGTTTAGAGGAAGGAATCAAAGACGCTGAAATCATTTTTCTTGCTTTGCCTACACCTCCGGGAGAGGATGGGTCGGCTGATTTGTCCTATATTTTGGGAGTGGCGGATGAATTAGGGAAACTTATTAAGGACTATAAAGTAATTGTAGATAAGAGTACTGTTCCTGTTGGGACAGCTGAGAAAGTTCACGCTGCTGTTCAGGCGAATGCTAAGGTTGATTTTGATATTGTGTCTAATCCTGAATTTTTACGTGAGGGATTTGCTGTTGATGATTTCTTAAAGCCTGACCGTGTGGTGATAGGAACTTCTTCGGAGAGAGCAGAGAAAGTGATGGAGCAGCTCTACAGACCGTTTGTACGACAGGGAAATCCAATTGTTTTTATGGACGAGAAATCTGCTGAGCTTACAAAGTATGCCGCTAATTCTTTTCTGGCAACAAAGATTACCTTTATGAATGAAATTGCTAATTTCTGTGAAAAGGTAGGTGCTGATGTGGACAAGGTTCGTATAGGAATAGGTTCTGATACGCGGATAGGTAAGCGTTTTCTGTTTCCCGGAATCGGGTATGGAGGGTCTTGTTTCCCAAAAGATGTTCAGGCACTGGTGAAGTCAGGAAGAGAAGAGAACTTCGAGTTCGAAATCCTTAATGCGGTAATGGCTATTAATGAACAACAAAAAACCGTTCTTCTTCCAAAAGTAAAGAACTTTTTCAGAGGTGAGCTAAAAGGAAAAAGAATAGGGATGTGGGGGCTGGCATTTAAACCGGATACGGATGATATTCGAGAAGCTCCGGCACTTTATATGATAGAGGCCTTGTTAAAAGAAGGTGCGCAAATTAAAGCGTATGACCCTGAAGCTATGGAGAATGTTAAAAGTCAGATTGGAGATGTAATTAGCTACGAGGCGAATGAATATGATGCATTGAAAGACGTGGATGCACTAATCATTTGTACAGAATGGGGGATATTCAGAAACCCTGATTTTGGAAAAATGAAAGAAAAAATGAAAGATGCCGTTATTTTTGACGGAAGAAATCTGTTTGATATTGACGAAATGACCTCAAAAGGTTTCTATTATAATTCCATTGGACGAAAAACGATAGAGAAATAATCATGAAAGACCGCAAGCGCGTACTCATAACCGGTGCTGCCGGATTTTTAGGGTCACATCTTTGTGATCGTTTTATCAAAGAGGATTATCATGTAATCGCAATGGATAACCTGATAACAGGTCGCTTAAAAAATATTGAGCATTTGTTCAGGTTGGAAAACTTTGAGTTTTATCATCATGATGTCTCCAAGTTTATTCATCTACCTGGCAGGTTGGATTATATTCTTCATTTTGCTTCTCCGGCCAGTCCGATAGATTATTTGAAAATACCTATTCAGACGTTGAAAGTAGGTTCGTTAGGAACACACAATTGTCTTGGATTGGCTAAAGCAAAAGGAGCAAGAATCCTTGTTGCTTCTACTTCAGAAGTGTATGGCGATCCGGCTGTTCATCCTCAAACGGAAGATTATTGGGGAAATGTTAACCCTATAGGTCCTAGAGGTGTTTATGATGAAGCAAAACGTTTTCAGGAGGCAATGACAATGGCTTATCATACATTTCATGGGCTGGAAACGAGAATAGTACGTATTTTTAACACATACGGACCTCGGATGCGTTTGAATGACGGGCGTGTATTGCCGGCCTTTATCGGACAAGCTTTACGAGGAGAAGATCTTACAATTTTTGGAGATGGATCACAGACTCGTTCTTTTTGTTATGTAGATGATTTAATTGAAGGAATATACAGGTTATTACTGAGTGATTATCACCTGCCTGTAAATATCGGAAACCCGGATGAAATTACTATTCTGGATTTTGCACGTGAAATTATTAAGTTAACGGACTCGAACCAAAAACTAATAATGAAAGAACT
>NZ_CFIGVI010000010.1:22298-35290 GCF_984588085.1 Wandonia sp. | reverse complement strand
ATAGGAAAACGACATGCAGAAATGATTAGTCGTAATACTGAGGCTGAATTGATTGCCTTAGTGGATGTAGCACCAAAAGAGTCCCTGGGAATAGAATCGTATCAGGTGCCTTTCTTTCAGAGTATTGAAGAAATGATTGCTGCAGATTTGGATATTGATGTTGTGAACATTTGCACCCCAAATGGAGTACATGCGTCTCAAAGTATTCAGGCATTGAATAATCGGTATCATGTTGTTTGTGAAAAACCGATGGGGTTATCAAAGGATAGTTGTGAGCAGGTTATTTTCAAAGCACTTCAGGTTTCACGTCATGTCTTTTGCGTTATGCAGAATCGATACTCTCCTCCTTCTGTTTGGATTAAAGACATCATTTCTAGCGGTAAACTTGGAGAGATCTTTATGGTGCAGTTGAATTGCTACTGGAATCGTGATGAGCGTTACTATAAAAAGGAGGGATGGAAAGGACGTCAGGATCTGGATGGCGGAACCTTGTTTACCCAATTTTCACATTTTATAGATATTATGTACTGGTTGTTTGGAGACATAAAAAATATCCAGGGAAAATTTAAAGACTTTACCCATAAAGAACTTACGGATTTTGAAGATTCGGGATTCGTAAGTTTTGAATTTATAAATGGAGGTATGGGGAGTTTAAATTATTCGACAGCTGTTGCAAATCAAAATCTGGAAAGCTCAATTACAATTATCGGTTCGAAAGGAAGTGTCAGGATAGGAGGGCAGTATATGAATGAGGTAGAGATTTGTAATATTGAAGGATATGATATGCCAGAGTTGGCAGCTTCAAACCCTCCTAATGATTATGGTCCTTATAAAGGTTCTGCTGCCAATCACCATTACGTGATTGAAAATGTTGTGGACACACTAAAAGGAAGAACATCTGCTACAACAAATGCCCTGGAGGGATTGAAAGTAGTTGAAATAATAGAACGAATTTATAATATAAGAGATAGACAACATGATTTATAACAAACTACTGAATGGAGAGGCTAAACTGGCTGTTATCGGGCTGGGATATGTTGGTCTGCCAATTGCACTGGAGTTTGCAAAAAAAATTAAGGTTATAGGGTTTGATATTAATGCAAAGCGCGTTGAAATGATGCGGAATAATATTGATCCGAGTAATGAATTGGAAGCTTCAGATTTTGAAGGAGCCGATATTCATTTTACAGCAGACCTGGATGAACTTCGTGAAGCAAACTTTTTTGTAGTTGCTGTTCCGACTCCGATTGATGAGTCAAACCTTCCTAATTTAAGCCCATTGATCTCTGCCAGTACAACAGTAGGAAAGGTGCTTAAGGAAGGGGATTATGTTGTCTTTGAATCTACGGTTTATCCGGGATGTACGGAAGAGGATTGTATTCCGGTATTGGAAGAAGTTTCCGGTTTAAAATTTGAAAGTGATTTTAAGGTAGGTTATTCTCCCGAAAGAATAAATCCGGGAGATAAAGTACATACCCTCCAATCAGTTGTGAAAGTTGTGTCCGGATGTTCTCCGGAGTCATTAGAGGAAATTGCAAAAACATACGAATTAGTTGTGGATGCAGGAGTTCACAGAGCAGCTTCAATTAAAGTAGCTGAGGCAGCGAAGATTATAGAAAATACGCAACGAGATGTGAATATCGCTCTGATTAATGAGCTTTCTATCATATTCAACCGATTAGGAATTAATACGTATGATGTTCTCAATGCTGCGGGTACAAAATGGAATTTCTTAAAATTCCAACCGGGACTTGTCGGAGGGCACTGTATAGGAGTCGATCCTTACTACCTTACACATAAGGCGAAGCAAGCAGGTTATCATGCAAAAGTGATTAATTCGGGGAGGTATGTGAATGATTCGATGGGATTCTACATCGGAAAACAAACCGTCAAGAAGATTATCGCTATGGGGCGTAACATCATGGATGCACGTATACTTGTGATGGGAGCGACGTTTAAGGAAGATGTGAGTGATATCCGTAATTCTAAAGTCATTGACGTCATTAGGGAATTAGAGTCTTTTTCATGTAAAGTAGATGTGGTTGACCCCCATGCATCATCTGAAGAAATGTTAGAGGAGTATGGTGTGTCTATTATGAAAGAACCGGGGAAAGATTACGATGCTGTAATTCTTGCGGTGAATCATAAAGAATACCAGACATATAAAGAAGAAGATTTCAAAGCGTTACTAAAAGAACAAAAAGGTGTTTTTGTTGATGTAAAGGGTATCTATAAGGGTAAAATCAACGATTTAATATACTGGAGTTTATAAGGAGAAGGTTTATAATGCAAAAGAAAAGAATTCTTGTAACAGGAGGAGCCGGATTTATTGGTTCGCATGTTGTCAGGTTGTTTGTTACGACATACCCGGAATATCAGATTGTAAATTTTGATAAGCTGACGTATGCCGGAAATCTTGAAAACCTGAAGGATGTAGAACAAGCTCCCAATTATTCTTTTTTTAAGGGAGATATCAGGAGTACGGAGGATCTTGACCGTGTATTTGAAACCTATGCAATTACGGACGTTATACATCTGGCAGCCGAGTCTCACGTAGACCGATCGATCAGTGGTCCTATGGAATTTGTACTGACAAATGTTGTCGGGACGGTGAATCTTCTGAATGTGGCAAGAAAGTTTTGGGGAGAAGAAGAGGGGCATCGCTTCCACCATGTTTCTACCGATGAGGTATACGGCTCCCTTGACGAAGATGGACTCTTTTCTGAAAAAACACCCTATGATCCGCGGAGTCCTTACTCGGCATCTAAAGCTTCTTCTGATCATTTTGTCAATGCCTATTTTCATACGTATGGTCTACCGGTTGTGCTATCAAATTGTTCCAATAATTATGGTTCTCATCATTTCCCGGAAAAGTTGATTCCGTTGATGATCCACAATATTCAAAACAAAAAGCCATTGCCGGTGTATGGAACCGGAGATAATATTCGGGATTGGTTGTGGGTAGAGGACCATGCAAAAGCTATAGATGTAATTTTTCACAAAGGAAATTCCGGAGAAAAGTACAATATAGGCGGATTGAACGAATGGAAGAATATTGATCTGGTACGTTTCCTTTGTAAGTTGATGGACGAAAAACTTGGGAGGGAAGCAGGTGAATCTGAAAAACTGATCACTTTTGTGAAAGACCGTTCAGGACATGATAAAAGGTATGCAATAGATGCTGATAAGCTAGAAACGGAACTGGGATGGAAACCCTCTATTACATTTGAAGAAGGACTGGAAAAGACAGTAGACTGGTACCTTGAAAATCAGGATTGGATCGAACACATTACGTCCGGGGATTATCAGGATTATTACAGGGAACAATACCAAAACCGTTAATATGGCTCTCTTTGATTGGTTAAAGGGAAAGAGCGGAAAAGTAGCTGATCTGGGAAAGCTTGGGGTTGATGTTCACAGTCATTTACTTCCCGGAATAGATGACGGATCCCGGACAATGGATGAAAGTCTGGGTATGATTCAACAATTCCATTCACTGGGGTATCGAAAGTTGATTACCACACCCCATGTTATGATGGACTTTTATAAGAATACTCCGGAAATTATTACCTCCGGGATGGAAAAAGTGAAGTCGGAAATAACGAAATATGGAATTCCAATCGAATTGGAGGCTGCAGCTGAATATTATTTTGATGAACAACTGATTCCAAAAATAGAAAAAGGGGAGATTCTTATTTTTGGACATAATTACGTGCTGTTTGAGTTTTCTTTTAACCAGGAACCACAAAATATAGAAGCACTGTTGTTTGCTTTTCAAAAACACGGATATCATCCTGTTCTGGCGCATTATGAAAGGTATGGGTACTATGATACGGTGAGGAAAGCAGAGGAATTACGAGAAAGAGGCGTAAAAATACAAATGAACCTGAACTCACTTACGGGACATTATGGTTCAAAGGTCCGGAAACAGGCAGAACATCTTGTTAATCAGAAACTCATTGATTTTGTGGGTTCTGATTGTCATCGCATAGAACATTTGATTTTGCTTGAAAATAACCTTGAAAAATCGTACTTTCATAAAGTATTGGATCTTGATCTGATAAATTACACCTTATGAAAAAACTAATCATACTTACTTTTGGAATACCTTTATTGGTGTCCTGCTCAGAACCCTCTTTTTGTGAATGTGTCAAGAAAACAACTGCTGATCAGTTGGAGTATGAGGGGAAGTGTACTTACCTTAATGAAATGACTCCGGATGAGTTTGATTTGGAAATGGGTAAATGTGAAATGGAACTTATGGATTATCAGTAAGCGATAATCGCTTTGAACGCTTTACGCATTCATAAATAATGCTAATTTTGTCGGGTATATTAATAAGTCGTGAATAGAAAAATAGCAGTAATAGGTGGAGGTAGCTGGGCTACTGCTTTGGTAAAGATTCTTTGTAACAATCTGCCAAAGGTATTTTGGTATATGAGAAATGAAGCTGCCGTAGGCCACTTGTTAAAATACAGACACAACCTGAACTATTTGCAATCCGTTGAGTTTGATCTTGAAAAAGTTGAAATTTCAACCGATCTGATCCAAATTATAGAGCAGGCGGAGATTGTTATTATTGCTACACCTTCTGCTTTTCTTGTTGAATTATTTAAAGATATTCCTGAGCATCTGTTTGATGATAAGATTGTTTTTTCAGCGGTGAAAGGAATTATTCCTGAATACAATGCTATTCCGGCCCGTTTTATACACAAGACATTCGGGACTCCTTACGAGAAGATCGGAATTGTCAGCGGACCATGTCATGCGGAGGAGGTTGCTCTGGAACGACTCTCCTACCTGACTATCGCCTGTCAGTCCGATTCAATTGCAGAAGAACTGGCTGAGATAATGGCGTGTCGATATATCAAGACAACAACTTCTGACGATTTGTTTGGTACTGAACTTTCGGCTGTATTGAAAAATGTATATTCTATTGCTTCGGGAATTTGTTCCGGTTTGGGATATGGTGATAACTTTCAGGCTGTTTTGATAGCAAATGCAATTCAGGAAATCGAAAACTTTATAGATGAGGTCAGTCCGATTCACAGGGATGTTAAGTCTTCGGCTTATCTGGGAGATTTATTAGTTACAGCTTATTCGAAGTTCTCCAGGAACAGGAGTTTCGGATTTATGATCGGGAAAGGGTATTCTGTAAAAACCGCTCAAATGGAGATGGATATGATAGCAGAAGGTTATTATGCCACAAAATCGATTATAGAGATTAATAAAAAGTTTCAGGTGGAAATGCCGATCGTGGAAGCTGTCTACAATATTATTTATCAGAAAATTTCTCCCGTAATTGAAATGCGAATCCTTTCTGACAAGTTGAGCTAACTTTTTGAAATCGTTTTAGGTGTATCTATCGGTTCTTTCTCTACTTTTCGTAACCAGTATATAATTACAAACGTGCCAATTATTCCGGGGATAAACCATCCGATAAATCCGGAAAAAAAACGGTTTACTACTACAAATGCTGTTGTGGCAGAAATATAACCGCCTATCATTTTTCCAAGGTGCAATTTGATCCATTTTTCCCGAATTTTTTCTGGATTTCGGTATAACTTCAAGTCTCGTAAAGCAAAAAAGAACCCTACTCCGGCAAAAGTCGTCAGGACGAGATTAATCTGTCGAAAAAAGATCAAAGGAATAGCAATCATTAAAACTGCAGTTACCAGCATGATGAATGAGATCAGTTTGTCAAACAGGAGTGATACATTTTTCCTTTTGAATCGGGAAGCTCGAAATCCGGTAATAACGAAATAAAGACTGAAAATTCCAACTGCAATTAAAAAAGGACTTTCGTGGTTGGGGAGACTGGCTACGATAATAGCGAGAATCCCTGAGCCAAGCATCGAATAGAAAAAAAAGAGTCCGGCTACTTTATGTAGTTTTTTCCCTTTTCGGGAGGAAAGAGCTATAAGTCCTGAAAGTAAAGAGATGCCACCTAAAAATGCATGTATAAAAATCAGCAGATTAATCAGTTTCTCCATGTATTATTTAAGCGACTAATTTTAACACCTGATCAATGTACAAAAATAAACCGATTAGTAACAGGAAAATTAGCTTTTATAAAAAGAGAAGAGGAATGTTAATTCGCTAACATTCCTCTTCGTGGGTGTGGTCGTATAGGTAAGGGATGACTATTCCTGATATTAGATTTTACTTGCTTTGTAGGTATTCAGTAACTCGTTGCTCATTTTTCAACTTGATACGTTCGATTTCTTCAAGTTTACGTCCACGTTGAGAAGATAAATAGTCCTGAAATACATGACTTAGGTACAACGGTGATGTTGCATTACTTCCGGATTGAAATGTAGGAGAGCTGTGACAGGAAAAACAGTTGGCAAGATTACTTGCACGGATATCACCAATTGATTTTTTAAAGGTTTGAGTGAAAGTTTCCATCGTCACATTAGCGCAATTTAAACTTCCTCTGGCATAACTTCCTTTTTCTGCGTTACTGATGTTATAACCTAAACTATCAATAATATAGGCTTGTCTTTCTGGAGTAGTACCGTCCATGTTTAACCAGATTGATCCGTTGTAAAAATAATAAGACCAAACATCTTTTAGATTTTGTTTTACACAGGAGTTAATTCCCTGAATATTTGCGAAATTTTCAGGTTCATCTTGAGAGGTATTCATAAAACTACCTGAGGGATCTCTTGGAACACCATATTGGAATAAGTCGAAAACCTGATAAGGCGGTGTTCCGTGTTTCGTCGCTGTATCATACAGAATTCCTCCGATTCCCTGAACACTTCCTTTTTTGAATAATAGCTGATTGGAAGCGGAACTTGCAGAGTTTGCTGTCCAGTCGTAGTTAGGAGCAAGGTCATCGTGCTCAAAAGTTGCCCAGATAAACTCAGGATGGTTTTCTACGACCCCGACAACGTGCATTCCCATTAGAGCTACCTTTGTATTTTGGAAGGTCTGACCATTATCGGTAGAAAGGTGTGCTGTTGTAGTAAAATAATTCGCTTGTTTGTCCTCAGGAATAGCATCAACGGGTACCCAGGAAACTTTTAATTCAAAGGACCCCACCGGGAACATGACTGAATTAGAATCTGGAATAACTTTATTGATAATGTCTTTTGCGAACTTAATAGCATGTTTGTACATGATTGGACTCATGTGGATGGAGTAATAAACAGTTTCACTTTTTTGAGACTTATTATAATCCGGATTAGTGGTCAGTACAGCTTGTTTAGATCCGGCTTGTTGCGTATCCTGTAAGACAACAGTGGCTCCTTGTGGAACAGTTATAAGGTCCATTTTAGAAGAAATCTGGTGCACTTTGGATGGATTCAGGAATAAAGGAGTCCCGTTAGTGTCAGGTTTTGTGAGCCATAAAAACTTTTGCCAGGACCATTGGTGAAAAATAGCGTTGGTAGTACTGGAATTAGCAAAAGGGCTTGTATTTCCTTCATTAGGTTCCGGGGTTTGAGAATGAGGAAACCATGAAGGATCAGCCAGACATAATGAATCCGGGCTACTTGTTGTACTGAGGTAGTTGTTTTCGACAATAATCTCTGTTTCCTGTGTTTCTTCAGTAGTACAGCTGGTAAGGAAAAGTGTAGTTGTAAACCCTGCAAAAATCAGGAGGAAGGTTTTCTTTTTCATAGTGTATAAGTGTTAAGATTTTCAGCAAGTTATGAAAAGAAGACCGACAGGTAAAGGGGAAAAATACCTGTTTTTCAGAATCACAGGGTTTTACGGGGAGATATCAGGGGTGTTTTCGGGCTTCTTCCCTGAAGAAGTCTTTCAGTTTATGAGTTCCGTAGCAAGGTGCTTCCATGTCCATTACCATCGTTGTTAGAAAAAATTCAATCGGACCATAGGTTGTGGAACCTGTAAAAGTTCTGACTGTCCATAGTGTCAATTTTCGGATCCAATCCGGGAGGTGAATAATTTTTATCGGTTTTGCATAGGCAGCTAAAGCTAATTCTGCGATTTCATTTTGCGAAAGAAGATCCGGTCCCCCGATGTTGACTTCTCGATCAGGCAAGTGTATTGATGAAACACATACTTTCGCAAGATCTTCTCCGTGAATAGGGTTTAACTTTAGTTTTCCATCTCCAAAAAGGTACACTTTTCCTCGTTTTGCCATTTTCAGGAAGTCCCGCATATCTGAAAAAAAACCATTCGGGCGGATGATACAAAAGTCTAATCCTGACGCAGTGAGATAATCAACAAATTTTTCTTTTGCCTCTCCTATTTTCAAATCCCGGATTTTAGTCCCATTCAGGACGGAGACATAAATGAATTTTTTAACGCCATGTTCCAATGCTTTATTTACAAGGTTAACATTGGCCTGATAATCAACATCCATATAGGTAAGCCCATCTTTTTGCCGTGTAATTCCGATGGTACTAATAACAACATCAATTCCCGAAAATGCATCGGAAATGGTATCGGGATGCGTAACTTCTGCTTCAATAATTTCAGGAGCAGGAGTCGATTCGGGTATTTTGTTTTTGTGCCGAACAATGATTCTGGTGGGATATTCATTTGTTAAAAGTTCTTTGAGAATATAACTTCCCAGATATCCGGTTGCTCCGGCTAATAAGACATTTGGTTTTTTCATCGTTTTTTCTTTCAAAGGTAGAGAGGTTAACAGGGATCTCTCTTGATGATCGTCAAGAACTTCTTTTTTCGAGAACTCTTCTTTTTATTCTGCTCAGGGTTTCCGGAGATACTCCCAGAAAAGAGGCTATGTATTGTTGCGGGACACGATGAAAGAGTTCCCCGTTATTCGCTAAGAGTTCAATATACCGTTCTTCTGCTGACTTTGTTACAAAAGATGCAATGATATTCTGGCATACAATGAGTTCATTTTCAGTCGCGATTCGTGCGATAACTTCAAGTCGGGGAGATATCTCCATTAATCGGCCGATATTGTCTTTACTCAGAATATATAACTCAGTATCTTCTATTGCCTGGTAATTTTCTTTGGCGGGAACTGCATAGGTGAAACTCTCGCCTGCGCAAATAAACTGACCTTCCGTATAGAAAAAAGCCGTTTTATCATTTCCCTCATTGAGATAAAAAAGTCTTACACACCCTTTAGCAACAAAGTAAATTTCACGGGATATTTTTCCTTCTGTAAAGAAAGTTTCATTTCGTTTAAAACAGGACTTGTTGACCAGATTATAAATACTGTCTTTTTCGAATTCTTCCAGTTTTATATATTGCTCAATATGTTGTATCAGTTGATGCATCAGTCACAAGATACATATTCTGGTTTACACGAAAAAATCAGATGAAAAAGACGGTTAACATGAAAATAGCCAAAGTGATTACAGCACTAAAACAGGTATAATATACAGCTCGCTTGCTTAAAGAAAAGTACTGTAAAATTTTGTGAGAAGAAAAAATGATAAGGAGTAAGAGTGTAATAATTAGCTCTATAAAATCAGTTCGTAGATTCTCTTTAAGATCATTAATAGACGGACTTAAAAGTCTATTTAAACCTGAGCCGTCCGTTGTTTGAAAAAGTTCAGGATTGTTATACCAGAATTGAAGTAAATGTATTAGGCTGAGAGCGTAAGTGAAAAAAGTAAGCCACAAGCCGAAACTCCATCCTATCCAACCCCATTTTTTGCGTTGCATAACGAGATAAAGAATAATAGGAGGGATCAACATACCGATATTGAGTAAAAGGATATAATCCCAAAAAAAGAAGGTTGGAGACAGGTTGAAAGTCCCTATAAAAGTGATTAAGTAGCTAAAATAGTAATAGAATGCGTAGAGGGTAAGGAAGTTGATAACTCTCAGTGGGGTTGGGTCAGTAATATTGATTAGACTTCTGGCGCAAGAAGCTATTTCTTCCATGGTAAAATCAGAATCAGGAGTTCTTGATTTTAGCAGTTTGATTTGCTCTTCATTAATTTGTTTTTTTAGAGAATGGACTTCAATTTCGTCTATATTTCTGGATTCGAATTCGGCCTGTGCAGCTTCCACGGCAAGTGGATCATAATCAGCGGGGAATTCAAGTACTCTGATTACTTCAAAATCACTTAGTTTACGGTATATTTCAGTGAAAGGATTTGTATTCATAGGAATGGATTTGAAGGTTGCTAAAATACAGTTTAATTCTTTTTGAGAATGATAGTAGCCAGGATTTAATCCGGATTATTTATGAGTAGATAATTCCTTGTAGTAAACGTAGGTTGTACCTGTGATTTTCAATTGCCTGTTCATGAGTAGCAGGGGGCTGAACCAAGAGTTCAAACAAGTCTTCTTCCTGTAAAAGTAAATTAGCTGCGTCAAGGAGAAAAGTACCTTTTATCGACTTGGAAAAACCAATGGAAACAGAGTCCTGTAGCCAGATCGAAATATCTTTATTAAGTTCATCAATAATTTTTTCGTTCTTGAAGAACAATACTATGAAAACTACTGATGGTATCTGTCATGGCTTGCCAATCAAAATTTTTCAGACGAAAATAATGATGCCCACCTGAAAAGGTATGATTAGCAGTGGTATATTCTTTCCTGTTATTTTTTAAAACAGTAATAAGCTCAGTGTTTGAAGACTGATTACAGGATGTGAAGAAAAGAGTAACTAGAAGAAGTGAAAGTAGATTATTTTTCAAGGGGTTAATTTCAAATCATTCACAGGATTCGCAATATGACTGTTTGATTTTAGAGTTTCGTTGTAGTTGAAAATCATTGAAAAGCCATTCACACCATCTTTCTTTGTCTGCGGAAAGAGCTTTTCTATTCACATCGACAAGCAATTCATTCTCTGTAGTGGTAGTATTTAAAAGGAAAAGATTCTCAGCCAGAATGAATAAACCATCGGTGGAAAGTGTGTTGTTTTTGAAACGAGGAGTTAAGTGGTCAATAGCCATCTTGTACATACTCCAGTTGTTAAAAAACAAAGCCAAACGTACATCGTCTTCCGGAGATATGGAGCGAAGTTTAAAATAATCGGAGATGAAATAAAATGATTTGGAAATATTGACCTGATCATTAATCTGACTGAAGTATTGAATAAAAGCCAGGTGTAGATTCAATATTAGATCATCTTGTATTTTATCCGGGATAAATGCTTCAATTTTTTTAGGGTGAATAACATTAGCGAGACGTTTTGCAGAGATGTCCCAATGATCAATTAAGTGCATACTAATGAGGGAGTGTAAGTGAAGGAGATTGGAACGGGCCTGATCATCCAATTCTTCACTTCGTCCTATCCAACGATGTATAAATCGTGTTACAGCCGGAGGATCAAGATCGTAATTGTAAGATAACAGCGCTGCGTAATTCGTTACCGTTGCGGGATGCCTGATGATAAATTCCTGAATCGGACCTTCAAAGAGAATTGCGGGATTGTATTCCATCGAATTGTACATGTGGTACAACGCCTTGTTTGCAAGCAACACATTTTCTGATGCCATTGCAGTTCTAAGGTTCAGTTCTCCGATCGTGCCTAGTTCAGTATAGTCTGAGAAGATCCCCTGATAATTAATCACAGCTACCGATTTCCGCTGACTGAAGAAAAGAGAATCCCAGGGGAGGGTATTATCACGGGTTTTCAGGAAGGATTTCAGAGAGTCTTTGGTGAGTAGAGCCAAATCGTCCCGTTCAAAATAGTTGAGTTGGAAATTCATTTCCTCCCAGTTTTCTCGTGTTTCAATAGTGAGGGCATCAGAAGGGATTTTAAGATGCGTATTCAGGTGTTTTTGAATATAATCAGCTCTTGAGGTATGTAGCTTTTCATTATGAGGAGTGTCTCCTTCAACTGAACTGTATGTATTGATTTTAACCGAATGAATACTTTCGGTATGTTCCTGAAGATTAGGATGGCTCGAGGAATAAGTTTTATTGGTTTTAAAATGATAAGGTAGAACTTCTGAACGAATAATACCTTCTTGTAATAATTGAGTGGAGGGCACGTCATTGCTAAAAGGTTCTATCCATTGCAAGGGGTAACTATCTCTACTGATTTTTACCGGGACGGCATATTTACAAGCTTTTCCATCCTTTATCAGTACTAATGACGGGCTAAGCTCATATGGCTGAAGACCGGGAGGAATATGGCCGACTTTTGTGATAAGACGATGGTCTCCTTCAGCTCTGTTATTACTTAGCAGTTGGTCAGAATAATAGGGCCGCAGAAGTATTCCGTCATAAATGGGATTCGCATCAAGAGTATTAGGACTTCCACACGCAACCTGACTTTGGGAAATAAGATCAATTGCAATTCCGTCGTTTTCGTTGGGAAATATTTTTTTGAATTGCTCTTTGTTGTTATAATACAGGATAACCTCATCCCCCTCAATAGAAAGACAATTTCCCAGGTTCATGATGAGGTTGGAATACGACTCAAATTCTTTATCACAATCCTTAGGCGCCTTTTTAATTCCAAAGGCATCGGCAGATAGTTGATCGGGGACAGTATATCCTTTTTTACCCAATACATGTGTAGCATATACAATTTGTTTCTTTAAATCGACGGTGAAACCAAAATCTCCGTGGGTGTATTCGGTGTTTATCATGTTGGCATAATGTCCCGGAGAGTCCTTCCAGCTTCTGAACATTTCGTTAGCCAGCGCTTTAATTTTACTTTTGTTGAGAGGAAATGATTGAGGACTGGAGTAGAGAATATTTTCACCTACCATTTCAAAATTATCTCCTTTGAATACACTTACACGGTTTTTTGGGGTAGCATATTTTGATCGTCTTTGGGTGTGACTGAGAATATTGTTTTTAACCATATAGTCACTATGGTTTTTAGCTGCTTTTTGTAAGGTGTCATTGAATTGAAGGGGAGCTTTACCCAAGTCTGTACGTAATGTATTAATAAGCAAGGATAATTCTTTTCTAAGTAAAGTTTCATCCTTATCCGAAAGTTGTGAAAAGCTATAGTAAGAGGATAATAAAAGTAAAATGAAAACGATTTGTTTAACCATGACTAAATGAATTGCTCCAAAATTAGATTATTTTGTTTCAAGAATGTCTTTTTTCAAGAAAGTAACATACATTAA
>NZ_CFIGVI010000010.1:12133-22198 GCF_984588085.1 Wandonia sp. | reverse complement strand
TTCAACCAGTCTTCTGTAGGTTCAACCAGCTTTCTTTCCCGTGTGTCAAACAACCCTACTTTCATTTCAACATCTGAACAGATGTTTCCTTCACTATCTGTAATCCATTGTTTAATAGTTCCTACTTTCGAACCGTATTCTCCCGTTTGTGAATGGATAGTTATTTTTTCGCGAAGCCGCAACTCCTTTATAAATCGAATTTTTATTTCAAGAATAACAGGACCCAATCCTGTTTTTTTTATTTTTTTGAGTCCATATCCTCTTTCGGTGATAAATTGCCAACGGGCTTCCTCATAGATTTGAAGATAGGTTGCGTTATTTACGTGTCCAAACGTGTCTAAATGAAATTCCTTTATGACAATGTCGTATTCGAAAACTGTATTTTCCATTTTCCCTTCTATTTTTTGAATCAATTCACTATGGCTCGTTTTCCAAAAATACGATTACTAAATGTATTTATGAGCAATTCACACTATTTACTACTGACTGATTTTGAGGGATGCGTTCTAACACATTTTTAGCCTGTATGATATGACGAAGGTTATGATAGATAACTACACGGAAGGTATCTCCTAATTTTAACTTTATCCATCGGGTTATTGAAATTGCTGTTTTAACCCGGGTTAAGTCAGTATTTCTTGCCAGATTCAAAAGATCTAATAGTGCTTCCTGTTGGAGAATGAATGTATCTAAAATTTCGCTATCAAGCTTACTGTTGTTAGGATTCATTGATTTAAATGTTTTCATTTTGTTCAATTTTTCTTTGGGAAGCATACTCTGAACAAAATAGTTACCTAACCAACCGTATTTGAATACGGGGGAAGTTTTATAATTAGATTGAGCTATCCTTTTCCTGATTTCGGGAATATAAAAGTTACCATAACGATTAAGGTGTTCTATGCATTCAAGAACACTCCAGCTTTCAGTATCCGGTTTGAAATTCAATTCGTCTAAACTTAGTTTTTTCAATGACTGAACCTGTCTTAGGTTATCTTTGGTGATCGCGCTTAGTTCATCCAGAAGAGTTATTGCATTCATAATTTTTCCTTTTTACAAAATTCCGGATTTACAAAAAACTATTTATTGATTGAAATCAAGACTTTTGAGTCGGGAAAGTGTTTCGGGGGACATTCTAAGATAGGATGCGATATGTTTATTGGGAATTTCCTGAAATAGTTGAGGACTTCTTTCGAACACTCTTTTAAACCGCTTTTGGGGAGAGGTTATTAAAATGTCTTTTTCGCGTTCAAGTTGTTGTAAGACCAACTGTTCCAGTATAGTGTCCCAAAGGCGTTTGTTGCCTGCATCCTGATTTATGAAGTTCAGGTAATCGGGTTTGGAGATACTTTTTAGTTGAGTTTGCTTTATTGCCTGAATATAAAATTCGGAAGGGGATTCAGTTATAAAACTATCTAAAGATGTAATAAAATTGTTTTGGTATCCGAATCGTACGATATGCTCTTCACTGTCACTGATGAAGTAAATTTTAAGACTTCCGGATAGAATGTAATATAAATTGGTGTCAACTGTCCCTGCAACTTTCAGAAGTTTATTTCTTTTTAGGAGGATTGTTTTGTTCCACGCATTCTGACTTTCCAGTCGATCGTATAATTCTTTGATAGGGTTCATTTGTATACTTATACCTTGTATTTTCAATTAGGGTTGCATGATTGATTGAATAGGGAGCATTTATTGACTTTCGTCAAGATTCTTTTTAGCAAGGCCATTATAGATTTGCAACAAGAAATAATGACTTGTTATGAAGAATAAAATAACACAAAGACAGTTCGGAATGGTTTCGGGGATTTCACTGGTGATAATGACGATTGTTGCGGGTATGGTTATGGGGGGAGTGTATGCTCCTGTTTTTAAGATGAATAGTGAACAGCTTATAGAAGTGTTGCCTGAAATGCGCGCAAAATTTTTGTGGGGAAGTATCGGGTGGGGTGTTATATTACTTTGCGATCTACTTGTCAGCTGGGGACTCTATCGGTTTTATAAGGAAAAGAATAATCGGAGAGCGATGGTCATGGGAGGGCTTCGATTTATTTATTCGTTGATTTTAGGGATTGCAATTATACAGTTGATCAGGGCGCAGTTTATCTTTGACGGGCAGGAGGTATATAAGCTTTTGCAGAGCTTTCAGTCGATTTGGCAATTGGGTTTGATTATTTTCGGGGTTCATCTTTTGTATTTGGCAGGGTTGGTTTGTGAGAAAAACACCGTTCAAAAAGGGATTGGTATATTCCTGTTCGCAGCGGGGATAGGTTATGTGATAAGTAATACAGCAGATCTTTTTATTCCAAACTATGAACAGCTACGGGAACGTGTAGAAGTTGTTTTTCTTTTGCCGATGGTATTAGGAGAACTTGGACTGGCAATCTGGTTGATTGTAAAAGGCGGAAAAAAATTACTTCCCGGGAGAAACCCTGCGCTTTCTGATTCTGCTGAGTGATTCGGGAGTCATACCTAAATAACTGGCTATTTGATGTAAGGGAACGCGATTGTGTACGTCAGGTCGCGTTTTCAAAAAGTGTTCATATCGCTCCAGAGGGGAAGAGAGAATAAATTGGGAATAATTTTCTTTGATTTTATTCAGATCGTTTTCGAGCATTTGTTTGGTAATTTCTACCAGGGCAGGAAATTTTTCAAAATGAACCGGATCGGTTTCCCGGTCTCCTACAATCAATAGACAGTCTTCCATACATTCCAGGTAGAATGAGGAAGGAGTTCTTTCCGTATAATGGATAGAAGAGACAGTTCCATGGGATTCTGTATAAAACTCTGTCGTCCGTTCGGTTCCATCTATGATTTGATATTGTCGTACAAGACCTTTCAGAACAAAGTAACAGGCATCTGGAACAGTGCCTTCCTGCATAAGCATCGTTCCTTTAGTAGGAGCTATTACCTGAATTATCTCAGCGAGTTGGGAAATCATTGAACTATCCAGATTGGGAAATCCGGAGAGAAACTGTTTCAGATTTTCTTTAGCTAATTGATCTTTGTTCATGTATGTAAATGTATAAAACATCCCGATGTAAAGCAGCTCGTTTACATGTACCGGTTCCTTTCAGAGTTTTTTTAGTAGTGCCTCCAGATTTTTTGTGCTTTCATTTTCTTTTTTGGCGGCTTCTATTGCTAATTGTGCTATTCTTTTGGTCTCCGTTTTATTCCCAGATTTATACAGCAGGAAAGCATATGTATCTAAATAGGCATAAAAGGGTTCTTCTTCAGTAACCTGTTTCATCCAGATGAGGCATTTATTAATAACCTGTGGATCGTTACATTTTTTATAAATATCCCAGCAAAAATGATTAATGGCACCATTACTAAGTTCTCCCTCCTTTTTTTGTTTTTCGTACAACGTAAAAACTTGCTCCCATTTGTCTTGTGCTATGAGAAATTTTCGTTCAAAAGAAGCTACTACATCATCAATCCATTCTTCAGACAAAGCCTTTCTTGTAAAGTGAACGGCTTCGTCATATTTTAGTTGATCTTTTTCTGATATGGCCCGTTTAAATTTACCCGCTGTAAGAAAATACATCAAGGTTTCTACATCAGTTGTTCCATACAGTTCGATATAGCTGGCTTTGTTAGCCAACGCATTTTCAGCAATTGGATCTGCTGCTTCATTTGCAAAATAGAGTAGGGTCGAGAAGTATTCTTCAGAAAGGACATCTTTTTGACTTCTCCAGTATTCGTTTACTACAGATGCCTGAATTTTAGTATTGGTTCTGTTGATATAGTCTATATAAAACTGTGGATATTTGGTAATATCTATTGTGTTGGAGTATCCTTTGACTATTTTATTTTCTGCGTTTAACGCAGAACTTTCCTTTGTAAACTCTATTACACTTGCGCTGAGTGACTGAAAATTCTCTCCCGAAAAACCATACGATCTATTTACAACATAGCCTTTTTTATTGAGAATAAGCCCCGTTGGGTAGCTGCTGATGTGATGTTTTTTTGACAAATTATAAACGGAATCATCTTCAGCATTATATTTCAGTAGTATAAAATCCTTTTTCAGAATATTTTTAATTGAATCATTTTGGAACACCAGATTTTCCAGTTTTTTGCAGGGAGCACACCAGGTTGTGTAAAAATCGATGAAAACCATTTTGTCTTCTTGGGCTGCTAAGGAAAGAGCTTTGTTAAAGTCCTGATTAATTGTGATTAAATCTTGTGTAGCTCCACGTGAACAGAAAAATAGAAGAGAGAGTAGAAATAAGATTTTTTTCATGGTCTGAGTTTTACTCTGTTTTTACACACTAAAGTAGATGATACTAATATCGCCTAAACAAGTAAGAAATATACGCCTATTTTTCTAGTAAAAACTAAAACCGGTTATTGTTTTGAGAGGAATAAAGGTTTTTTGGGTTAGTATATAAGAGCAAAAGTAAACAAACTTAAATCAAAAGCTCCGCAGTAATGCGGAGCTTTTGTAAACCAATCCGGACAAAACAAACGTCATTTTTAGGATTAAATTTTTTTCGTTATTTAATTATTAGTTTTTGTACACCCTTTCCGTAATGGATGAAATAATTCCCGGGTTGCACATCTAAATTGATTTCCATTTTTTTATTCCATGGTGTAAATGTCATTACCTCTTTCCCTAACAGATCAAAAATTCGAAATTCTATTGAGGGATTAATTTGATCGAATTCGAGGTAAACCTTTCCGTTTGAGGGGTTAGGATATACTCTTACACCATAGGTAGCGTATAAATCACTTAGACCAACACTGTTTATCGCGATGCAGTCTGAAGTGTCACGGCATGTTCCGTTTGTTACGATTACGGCGTAATTCCCATTTTCTGCTGGTGTATATAGTTGATTGATTTCACCTTGTATCGGTAGATTATCATTATCGCAGTCGATCCATTGATGAGAAGCATTAATCTCGTTCGAAGTCAATGTGATTCCACTTACTGACACACTATTGTCCAGTGAGGTGATTGATACATATAGTTCGTCTGTTTGTTCGCAACCAAAATTATCGGTTACTGTAACGCTATAATTCCCACTTATTAGTGCTGTATCTGTCTGTAAAAAGGATCCATTATTCCACTCGTAAGAGACAAACCCGTCTCCTGCATCAATAACAACAGAATCTTCACATGAATCGAGGTCACTTCCCAGATCTAATAGTAAAGGTTGATCAAAAACGGATAAAGAGGTGAAAATTAGACTATCGCACCCCAAATACGTTACCAAATGACTTGTTTGTGTTAATGTATTTGAAATATTTGTTGCAATTGTACCATCAGGAAATGTATAATCAGTTCCTGAACAGAGAGTGTCTTCTACTAGTATATTGTGCACTTCTCCAATTGTTAATACAATTGTATCAATCTGAAAACAAGTTTCGCTATCTGTTACAACTATTGAAACGGTATCCGAAGCACCTATGTTTTCAGTTTGTGATGTACCACCTGTACTCCATGCATAAGTAACATATCCTATACCGGCATCTATTGTTATTTCTTCACAGGCAGTTAAGGAGTTCTCCAGATTTAATTCCGGTCCGGGGTTGAATGGTACAGGTGTTCCGATTGAATAGACAGGTGGTATTTCAGCGTATTTTCTTACACGAATCCAATCTACATCAATAGATCCTGCGCCCGAAGCAATTCCACCTAGCATTAAAATCAATCCTTCATCTTTAGTGTGTGAACTAGATGTTGAATTTAGAGCACCAATTTCGGGGAAACTTCCTTGTATATTTCCTGTTTCTACCCATGTCAAACTCCATATACCCGCCGAACTTGAATAAGGAAAGAGAGGGGAGATCCAATTGTGACCGGAACACCATCCGGAACCTAAATTACCGGATTCTGAAACCTTGACGGAATTAGGTGAAACTACTATTCCGTAACCTTTTTTAGTCACTGTTTTAGTCCAATACAGTCCGGGCCAATGTCCGGTTGTATTATTAACCTTTACTTCAGCGGTGTATGTGTCTGAGGCGGGGAATATCATAGTTGAACCTACTGTTGCTTCAGATAACCAGGCAAGGTGATAATTTCCTTCTGTTATGGAAGCCTCCGTAGTCGTTCCACAGAGATCCTGAAAATTAGTGATTGAGTCTTCAAAACCTTCATAAAACGTGAAGGTACAAGCTTCGTCAGATGCCGGAGCAGCAATAGGGTTTCCATAAAACATATATATATCTGTTATCGCATTAGAATCAATCAGCGGAATGTTTACCCAAACAACCGTTGTGTCTGTATTGATACCGGATTCAATATAATAACACAATTCATTACAACATTCATCCGAAGTAAATCGTAAATCACTTCCATCTGGAAGCATATCACCTGAGGCGATTGGTGTTTCTGTGTCTATAACTAACCGCATTTCATAATTTGTAAGTTTATCACCTAACATATTATTGATTGAAACTGGAGTTTTCTTTTCCCAGGCATGTAAGCAAGTGAGTTGGGGTGTTGATGGAATTTCAAATTGAATGTTATTGACTTTATTGAAAATTCCGGCTGCATCCGGAGGAGATGTTGGATCTACATTTATTGAACTACTGAAATAGTAAATAGATCGATTTTCTTCTTTTAAGGAAACCTGCCAACTACTATTAGATGCACTGAACCCTGGCTCATTTTGGTTTATTGCAAGAATAATGTTATCTACTCCATTCCAATCAAATGGAACATCTAAAGTAATTTCTACCCAATTACCTGAAGCAGTAGAATTAACAGTTCCTGTGTAATTGGTTGTTAAGTTGACAATAGGTTCCCAGTCAGCATTAGAGCTAAATTCTGTTCGGGTCGTATTTCCCATATAAATTGTCCAATCGGTGCTGTTTTCGGTCGATGAATTGGAGAGATAGAACCTTAGTTTATGAATTGTAGTTGGTCCGGTTGCACCGGCATCTATAAGTTCTGTGGCGGTATAAATTTGTTGCGTGTATGAGTAATCCAAATCAGTACGTATAGGTACAACTCCTGAATTACTCATGCTTGAGCCAATTTGTATTGTTGTTTGGGCTGTTATTGTGGTAACAATACAACTTAAAAGAAGGGCTAAAGCGGTTCTTTTTACAAAAGCATATTTCTTTTTTGAAAATAACTTTTCAAGTTTCATAATTATAATTTTTAATGTTAGTGAGGTAGTTGTTGTTTTATTTACGTTCATTTTTTCAGGTTTTCTCATTCGATAGATTCCCGAGTTTTTAAAAGAGCTTCATTTTATAAATTATGAGGCAAAAGTATAGGTAGGCAAGTCTTCTCACAATACGTGTTACCACGTATTTTACATTTATTTGTAAGTTACAACCTGTTATAGAAAGCTAAAACAAGTTTTTATTTTCAATGACCCATTCGAAAAGACTGTTTGTTTTTCCTCTTAGGTTAAGTTTGAGGATAATATTACTTCTATGTTTCTCTACGGTTCGTTCGGAAATGAAGAGTTGATTGGAAATGTCTTTGCTACTAGACCCCAGAGCAATTAGTTTTAAAATTTTTAACTCAGAAGGGGAAAGAGTTTTAAGTAAGTCAAGAGTGGAGTTGGCGTTTTTTATGTTAATTGTTTCAAAAACGGAACTGTAGTATTCTTTTCCATTTAAAATAGCGTCAATACAATTTTCTATTTCAATTAGAGTATCTTCTTTCAAGATGTATCCCGAGATGTTTAATGCTTTTGCTCTTGCTATAAATTCGGCTTCTTTATAATAGGATAGTATAATAAACTTTGTCTTGCTACTTTCACAATGCTTAGTGATTGATAACCCATCTATAATGGGCATTTCAATATCTAGAATAGCAATATCCGGATTTTTTTCAATAATCAATTGGAGAGCAGTTTCTCCGTTTGACGCTTTATATAACTTATCGAAACCTAGGTTTAAAAGTTGATTGTAGAGCCCCTCCAGAAGTAACGGGTGATCATCAGCGAGAACTATTGTAGGCATTTGTAATAGGTATTTTTAAGTAAATAGAGGTTCCTTTTTTTTTGGTAGATTTAATAGAGAACTCTGCATTCAGAATTTTAGCTCTTTCCTGAAGTGTTTTCATTCCCAATGAGTTTTTCAAAGTCGATTTTTTGCTCCAATCAAATCCTTTCCCATAATCTTTAATAGATACAGCAATATACTGTTCTTGTTTCTCGGCAGTAATCAAAGCTGAAGGAGATTCGGAATGTTTCAGAATATTATTAATAGCTTCCTGAACAATTCTATAGACATGTAATTCTTGTTGTGTAGTTAATAAGTTATCAATTTCATCAATTTCATCTGAAATAAAAACAGAACTATTCTGATCAATGATTTTAAGCAGTTTTTTTAAAGCTGAGGTTAACCCAAAACGCTCCAAAACAAAAGGGTGTAAACCTTGTGTGATTCTTCTGAGGTTATTCAGCGTTGAACTGATATTTGATTCTAATTCCTTATTATGGCTGGATTGAGCCTGGTTTTTGAGGAGAATTAAATCCTGTCCGACAGAGTCGTGCAATTCTCGGGAAATTCGTACTTTTTCTTCTTCTTGAGACTGTAATAATTGTTGGGAGAACTTTTCTTGTTCTTTTTCTCTTTGAATCACTACTTCTGTTTCTCTTTTTCGTTGTTTAATTTGGAACATTAAAAAGCCAAAAGCAACACCTAACACGGAAACAATACTAACACCTGCAACTAGTTGGTTTTTATTTTTTAATTTTTGAGTAGCAATTAATTTTTGTTGTTGTTGTTCTGTTTTGTGGATAGTTTCTTTTTTTTCAAGGTCGTATTTACTTTGTAATTGATAGGTCTTTTTGATTTGTTCTTCACTATTTATACTATCCTCAAATGCTACAGCTTTTTTATAGTAATCGAGTGCTTTTTTGTAATTCCCTAATCCATTATAGGCATCTGATAAGCAATTGCACGTACTTGCTTTATCCATAAATAGGGACGTACTTTCGAGGTATTTCCATGCATTTTTACAGTAGGAGATTGCAGTGATATAGTTTTTATTTTGGTTGGCTACTGTCCCCAGATCATATTCAGCTACGGCTACAATTTCATCCGTCTGAAATTGTTGGCCGTACTTAATGACATCTTTAAGATGAGGGTGAGCAGCGTTAAACTGATTTAGATCAATATACGTTTTTGCTAAGATTGATTTCAGAATCATTTCTGCATAAAGATGCTTATTTGCTTTCGCAAGGCTTAGGCCTTGTAGCGCATATTCATTGGCTTTTTCATATTTTCCGAATCGCCTGTAAAAAGATGCGTAGGAATAAAGAATATGCATTTTTGGCAAAAAGCCATCTGTTTTATCGACAAAAGCGGAAGCATTATTGAAGTTGTGAAGAGCTTTCTCATAGTCTCCAAATTGGGTATAGGTATTTGCTATTGTTATATATATGCTATATATGTCGTAGTAATTGGAGGAGTCTACTAGCTGAATGGCATCTTCCAAATCAATAATGGCCTTATTGTATTTTGAAACTGCCAGATATGATGAAGCTCGTTTTCGAAGGGTTTTAACAAGTAGGACTCGTTCTTTTTTGTTTTTTTTATTTAAGTGGGTAATGACATACTCATGATAATAAGATGCGGAATCTATTTTTCCCAGGGCATGATATGCATATCCCATTTCACTACCAATAAGTAAGTGGTCATAGATGAATTTTTGCTCTTCGAATTTGTGGAAATATTGATTCCCAAATCTAATTACGGCATTAAAATCATTGGTTGCAGAAATAACTTTTATTGTTTCGCTAACGATAAATGGAGTCGTTTTCAAATTACTTTTTTCACTAATTGATAAGGCTTCTTTTTTATAGTAAAGATTACTGTCAATGTTATCTAAAGCATATATTTCAGATATTTTAAGTAACAGATCTATTTTGTAGGCATCTCTGTTGGTTTCTGCTAATCTGGATTTAATACGATTTATTTCGTCTTTTTGTCCCCAACAGTTCAAGGCAAGAAGGATGGAGAACAAGAAGCTCTTTCTCATTTTGTAAATCTACTAAAAAAAGAAAGCCTTTACCTGAACCCATCGAATTATAGTTCTAGGATGAGATGTTGCATCCTATTTGATTTTCAGGAAGTGAGGCAGAGTAGGTGGTG
>NZ_CFIGVI010000010.1:0-12033 GCF_984588085.1 Wandonia sp. | reverse complement strand
GGTTGTATTCACTCTGAGAAATATTAGGAAGTTTAAGGAAATAAAAAAGGGACAAACAAGATGTAAATCTTATTTGTCCCTTTTAGTGGGCCCTACTGGATTCGAACCAGTGACCCCCTGCTTGTAAGGCAGGTGCTCTGAACCAACTGAGCTAAGAGCCCTTTTTTTTGCTTTTTTGATAGTCTCGTTTGACCGTCATTGCGGGTGCAAATATAAGTGACAAATTTGAATTGACAATGAAAAAAACTAAAAAAAATTAAAAAAAATCTGATACCAGAAAAAGACTTCCAAATATAAGTATTGTATCTTTTTCTTTTGCAGTTGTTTGCGCTGATTTTAATGCTTCATGGGGATTTGAAAAAAAAGTGCGTTTTTGTAATAAATGCTCTGATCTTTTTTGTAATTCTTCAATACGGAAGGAACGCAGATTCGAAAAAGAGGTGAAATACAGATGTGAATTTTCAGGGAACAAAGGGAAGATGTTTTCAAGTTCTTTATCATTCGAAGCTCCATATACGATATGGAGTACCGCGGTATCTTTTAAATCCTGAAAGTTATCGAGCAATGCTTTTATACCTTCTATATTATGTGCACCGTCCAGAAACGTTTGAGGCGCATCAGATAATTTTTCCATTCTTCCCTGAAAAGAAGTATTTATCTTAACTTTCTGTAGCCCTTGTTCGATTGCTTTTTGAGCTGGTGCAATACGATTCATTTTTTCTAATTCAAGAATGGTAGCAACAGCGGTTGCGGCATTTGCCTGCTGAAAAATTCCGGTAAGATCCGTTTTATAGGATATATCCTGTTGTACCCAGTAGATAGTACTGTTCTTTTCTTTTGCAACGGATTCGAAAACTTCTTGTGTTTCTTCATCCTTTTCATAAATAACAACCGGAACTCCCGGTTTTATGATCCCGGCTTTTTCCCGTGCAATTTCCTTACGCGTATTTCCGAGGAACTGTTTGTGATCAAGACCTATATTGGTAATAACGCTTACAAGCGGACTAATAATATTCGTTGCGTCAAGTCTTCCTCCCATACCGGATTCCAGTATACAGAAGTCGCAGTTTTGCTCGTTGAAATAATCGACAGCCAGAGCAAAGGACAGTTCAAAAAAGGAGGGCGAATAATCCAGATTCAGAGTAGGTAACTTATGGTTAACCCAATTTACTACAGTTGTCTGAGGGATCATATTTCCGTTAATCCTGATCCGTTCCCGGAAATCTTTCAGGTGAGGAGAGGAAAACACGCCAACCTTATATCCTAACTCCATCAGGATGGAAGCGATCATATGCGATGTGCTTCCCTTTCCGTTTGTGCCTGCCACATGTATACATTGTAATCCGGAATGTGGGTTACCAAGTGCTTTAAGTAGTTTGGAAATTGTGTGTAAATCCGGTTTATAGGCTCCGGCTCCTTGATTCTGATACGACGGAAATTGCTTGAAAAGCCATTCCGTGGTTTCTTCGTATGTTTTCATTAATTCCGTCTGATTCGGATAGGGCCAGACAGTTCTCGTTTGGTAACACCTGCCCCTTCGCGTTTTTCAAAGCGCATACAGTTCTTTACACCCTGTATAGCTGCATTAATAACAGTTGCTGAACTTGTTGTTGTTTTTGTAGGAATATTTTCAGCCTTTATAACCTTACCGGTTTCGTCAATCCAAACTGTTAGATAAATATCCCCTTCTTCTGTTCCTGCTGAAGGAGGACAGGGGGGGGTGACTACTTTTCTTGTTCCCGAACCGGTTCCTCCGGGACCTGTTCCCGGGTTATTATCTGTTCCGCTTCCAAAGAGGTTTCCGCTACCTCCACCGCCTCCAGAACCACCTGATCCGGAAAATGTAAATGTAGGGTCGGGTTCAGGGTCGCTGGGTTTGGGATTTTCTACCGGCTTTTTACCTTCCTGACCTGTATTGTGTGTGAAAGTAGGTTCTTCCGAACTGAGTACCGCATCCCCCTGATCCGGAGGAGTGGGTTTCGGATCTTTTGTGTTGGCGGGAGTCCCTCCACCGGCATTAGCCTCAAAATCCTCTATAATCATTTCCTCATCCAATTCAATAGGAACTGGAATATCCTGTAGAGGAGGATCAGGTTCTGTAACAGAAAGGAAAAGCAATAGAATAGAGAGCACAGCTGTAAAAACTACAGCTGCAACAATACCTGTGTTTCGGTCCTTTTCTTCAACTACTTTTACTTCTGCCATACCATTTCATTTTACCGTTCAGAATTCTTGTCAAAGGCCAGAAGAGGTTTCCACCCCTGTACCTGAGCCAAAGAAATCAGTTTGAAAACAGATTCGTAAGAGGCATTTTTATCTCCTGCAATCTTAATTTTCTTTTCTTCTGATTCATTCATCAGAGTAATTAACTGATCCCTTGCTTCTTCATACGATAATTCCTGAGAAAGGTTATTGTCTATGAAATACGTATTGTCTGCTGTGATACCTACCGATGTCGGAGGCTTGGGTTGTTTTGAACTCGGAGCTCCTTTTTCAGCCTGAGGAAGATCCAGCGGAGTTTGCGGCTCGCTGAGTGTACTCATAATGATAAAGAACACCAATAGCAGGAAGACAAGGTCGGTCATTGAGGCCATTCCTGCTTCTGTTTTTATTTTATTGGTCGATCTCAGATTCATACTGCTGTTATTTTCCCGGTTCGTTCAATAAATCCATAAAGTCGATTGCGGTATTCTCCATTTTATAGACCACTTTTTCAATACGTCCTACAAGGTAATTATACCCAACGTATGAAATAATACCAACAATCAGACCTCCTACGGTTGTTATCATTGCTTGCATAATTCCCGGAGAAATCGTAGAAAGCTCCAAAGATTGCATACTTTTCATTTCAATAAATACATTTACCATACCAATTGTCGTTCCAAGAAACCCGATCATAGGTGCTGCTCCTGCTGAAGTTGCCAGAAAGTTAAGGCGTTGTTCAAGACGCATTACTTCCAGTTTCCCAGTGTTTTCAATGGAAGCAGCAATATCTTTCTGAGATTTCCCTAGTCGGCTGATTCCTTTTTCAACCATGCGAGCAGCAGGATTCTCTGAACGGGCACAAAGATCCTTTGCCGAATCAATTTTACCATCTTTCAGGTAGTCCTTGATTTTACTCATGAAATCTTTTTCCTCTTTCGATGCCCGGTTAACAGCCAGAAAACGTTCCACGAATATGTAAACGGCAATAACCGACATGATCATCAAAGGAATCATGATGAAAAGACTTTGACCGTTTTCCCCGGCAACAAGTTCCCACAGAGAGACTTCAGTCGTTGCTACCTGAATGTTCTCAGGAGTATCGATTTGTAAGAGTAATGGATTCATAGTTTTATAACGAATTAATTTTTGAAATAGTATTATGTATGCATTAAAATGAATACTAACGCTCCGGCAAAATAGCCTAAAATAGCGAGAAGAGAAATCTTTTTAATATACCAACCGAAAGAAATTTTCTCTAACCCCATAACTGCAACTCCGGCAGCAGAACCAATAATGAGAGCTGAACCTCCTGTTCCTGCACAATATGCTAGGAATTGCCAGAAAGCTCCGTCTGGTGCAAAAGCGCTTCCCATTTCAGGACTGATTTGGTACATTCCCTGTGCTGCTGCAACAAGCGGAACGTTGTCAACAATAGCAGATAGTAAACCAATTGTCAGGTTAATAGAGTATACATTTCCGTTAAATGTACTGTCCAGAATTCCGGCAGCCTGTACAAGAATACCAACTTCCTGAAGAGCAGCTACTGCCATAAGAATACCTAAAAAGAAAAGAACACTTGCCGAGTCAATCTTTCTCAGGATTGTCAATGGTGAAAGTGTTTTACGGTGTTCAGCAGGCTTGCTTTTGTGCATTAATTCAGTAACGGCCCATAAAATTCCAAGTGACAACATCATTCCTGTGAAGGGAGGAAGGTGTGTCAGGGTTTTGAAGACAGGTACAAATAATAGTCCTGCAAGCCCCAGGAAGAAAACGAAGGTTCTCTCAAACTCAGTTGTAGGGTTCAGATAGTGATCTGCATCATGAACTTTTACAGGACGTTCAACGTTTCCTTTTAAAATGAAAGAGGAGATAGCCAGAGGTAATATCATGGTTACCAAAGAAGGAAGTATCAGGTCTACTACAATTTTTGCGGAAGTAGGCAACTGACCACTGTTCCATAACATAGTAGTTGTGACGTCACCAATAGGAGACCACGCACCACCTGCATTTGCAGAAATTACGATCATTCCGGCAAAAAACCAACGGGTCTTTTGATCCTTTATGAGTTTTCTGATGACCGATATCATAACGATGGAAGTTGTCAGGTTATCCAGAGCTGCTGACATGAAAAAAGTCAGAAAACAAAGAATCCAAAGGAGCTTTACCTTATTGGTTGTCTTAATTTTGTCCGTGATCACCTGGAACCCTTCATGGGTATCGATGATCTCAACAATTGTCATTGCTCCCATCAGAAAGAAAAGAATGGCAGCGATATCAAACAGATGGTGTTCGAGTCCATGTCCGACAAAGTGATGAAGAAAGCTAGAGGTATCTTCTGCGTTTTTTGGATCTTCTTTTGATTTTCCATGAAGATCCTTTTCGTGCTTTACAATTTCTGTTTGCGCGTACTCTTCAAAACGGGGAAGACGGTGATCCAGTCCATCTTCTTTTACGACTTCTGTAAGTGGTTGAGAAGTGTCGACGTGAAGCGCCTGGGCAGGGTAGAGGGCATAGAGTCCCCAGCTGATCATACCGATTAAAAGGGCAGGAGCGGCTTTGTCAACATGTAGATTGTGCTCAAAGGCAATGGCAAGATACCCCAGCACAAAAACTACGATCATAAAAATTTCCATAGTTTTAGATTAATTGGTTTAATGCGATTTCAAATGCCGCCTTGGCGATGCCTGTCTTCGCTTTATTTTTGGTGTTTGTGTTTTGCAAAGCTTTTCGGATGGTTTCCGAGGTGTCTTCAAAAATACCTTCATCAGTGAGTGTATCAAGATCATTACTCATCAGGTAAGCAAAGACACGCGCCATTCCACAGTTAGAAATAAAATCAGGAATAACACTAATATGATTATCTGCGTAATCAGCAATAGGTCCAAAGAATATTTCAGGATCAGCAAACGGAACATTCGCCCCGGCTGAAATCACCTGAAGACCTGATTTGATCATACGATCTACCTGGTCTCTTGTAAGCAGTCGTGATGCAGCACAGGGAAGGAAAACATCTGCTTCAATATCCCATATTTTTGCGTTTGCTTCATCAAAGGAGAGCATTCCCTCTGCGTTCAGTTCATTACCGTTTTTAGTAAGGTAAAGCTCACGGATTTCTTCAAAAGAGAAACCATCTTCCTTTATGAGTCCTCCTACGCGGTCTATAATTCCTACAACCTTAGCTCCTTGCTGAGCCAGATAATAAGCAGCTGCGGAACCAACATTCCCCCAACCCTGAACAATTATTTTTTTATCTGTAACACCACCACCCCAAATCGAATAATAGTGTTTAACAGACTCTGCAACTCCATAACCGGTGATCATATCAGCGATTACATATTTTTTTGCAATATCAGGAGAGTAATCAGCTGTTTCAATTGCTTTTAGAACTCCCTGGCGTAATTGCCCTATGCGATTGATTTTCTGAGCTTCTCTGGGTTGGAAGTGTCCTGTGAAAACACCTTCCTGTGGATGCCAGATTCCACAATCTTCCGTAATTGGAATCACTTCGTGAATTTCATCAACGTTCAAATCTCCACCTGTACCGTAGTAGTATTTTAATAGGGGAGTAACAGCGGCAAACCAACGACGAAGAACGCCCTCTTTTCTGGGGTCTTTCGGGTCAAAGTTAATACCGGATTTAGCACCACCAATCGGGGGGCCGGCAACTGTAAACTTAACTTCCATTGTTTTGGCTAATGACTCAACTTCTCTTTTATCTAGCCCCTGACGCATGCGGGTTCCCCCTCCTGCTGCTCCTCCCCGCAGGGAATTAATCACTACCCAACCCTCTGCTTCTGTTTCACTATCTTGCCATTCAAAAACGATTTCCGGGCGTTTATTCTCGAATTTCTCTAATAAATCTTTCATCTGTACGTGGATTAACCTGACAAAAGTAAAAAACATATTGAACCGTCATTTTTTTCAGACAAAACTTTTTAAGAAAAATGAATTCAGGGTAAAAATTCGTTCCCGCCACATACATCTCTGTCGGCTCCGGTTACACTTTTTAAACAATTGGGGTGTCCGATTAGAAATAAAACGCCAAGAAAGGCAAACACAATTGCTTCTTTAAAGTCGATAAGTTGGCTGTCGGGAATAAGAATCTCCGAATTACTTTTTTGCCGGATTAATTCAATTAAGAATTTGTTTTTAGCGCCGCCTCCGGTAACCAAAACTTTTTGGGCTTTAAGTTCACGGATACTGCTCGCAATTTGTTCGCTGATATGATCGTAACAAATTCTCAGCTTTTCCTGGGCAGTCAGTTCATCAATTTCAAGAAGTGGTGCAAACTCTTCTTCTAACCATTCGGCTCCAAGCGATTTGGGCCATTTTTTAGAATAATAGGGTAAATGATTGAGTGTCGAGACAAGACCCGTATTCTGATTAGGAACTGAACGACCCAGCTCTCCATTGTGATCGTAAGGATATCCGATCAGTGAAGCATACATATTTAGTGGGAGATTACAGGGACAGATATCGAAAGCGATAGGAATATTATCCCGGATGGAGGTAATATTTGCAAAACCACCCAGATTCAAAAAGCTGTCCGCCCGATCACTGAATAATAATAAATCTCCAATGGGTACTAACGGGGCTCCTTGTCCACCTGAAAGGACATCTTTTTCCCGGAAGTTATTAATGGTTTTAATTCCTGTGAGCGATGCAATAACCTGGCCATTCCCTATCTGTACAGTGATCTTCTCAGATGGTTGATGAAAGATGGTGTGCCCGTGTGAAGCTATTGCATGAACAGTCGTGCGGTCAATTGTGAATTCATCTACGAAATTATTTACTGTTTCTCCTATAAACCTTCCGAGAACAATATCTAACTCTTTGAGAGCATACCCATTCAGCTCTTTTGCCTGACGTATAGAACGAATTAATTCTTCGGGGTAGGGATACGTTTTTGCGTAGTGCAATTCAAAACTCCATTTTTCTGATGATTTAGAAACGGGAGAAAATGTCGTGTAAGCTAAATCCAATCCGTCTGTTGAAGTTCCGGACATAACACCGATAAGGGAATAGGATGTCATTGCTATTTTTTTGCAGTTTTTTTCAAATTTAAAACTAAATTTGTAAGTCATTGTTGTAAAGAATAAAATAAGAACCATGAATTTTGATTTAACAGAAGAACAAATTGCGGTAAGAGACGCAGCTAGAGATTTTGCACAAAACGTGTTGAAGCCGGGGGTAATTGACCGTGACCGTGAACAGCGTTTTCCGGTTGAAGAAATTCGTCAGTTGGGAGAGCTTGGATTCCTTGGAATGATGGTTTCCGAAAAGTACGGAGGTTCAGGAATGGATACGATATCGTATGTTTTGGCAATGGAAGAAATCTCTAAGGTAGATGCTTCGACATCCGTTTGTATGTCTGTAAATAATTCATTGGTTTGCTGGGGACTTGAAACCTACGGTACGGAAGAGCAGAAAGAGAAATACCTTGTTCCGCTAGCAAAAGGAGAGAAAATCGGTGCTTTTTGTCTTTCTGAGCCGGAAGCAGGATCAGACGCTACTTCACAGCGTACAACAGCCGTTGATATGGGAGATTATTATTTGTTGAACGGAACAAAGAACTGGATTACGAACGGTAGTTCAGCGTCAACATATATCGTAATCGCTCAAACAGATGTTGAAAAAGGACATAAAGGGATCAATGCACTTATTGTTGAACGAGGGATGGAAGGTTTTGTCGTAGGTGAGAAAGAAGACAAAATGGGAATCCGTGGAAGTGATACACATACGTTATTGTTTAATGATGTTAAGGTTCCAAAGGCGAACCGTATTGGAGAAGATGGGTTTGGATTCACGTTTGCAATGAAAACACTTTCAGGAGGACGTATTGGAATTGCGGCTCAGGCTTTGGGTATTGCTTCAGGAGCATACGAGTTAGCTTTGGCGTATTCTAAAGAAAGACAGGCGTTCGGAAAAGAAATTTACAAGCACCAGGCAATTGCTTTTAAATTGGCTGATATGGCTACAGATATCGAAGCGGCTAGAATGATGGTAATGAAAGCTGCATGGGATAAGGATAACAAACGTAACTATGATACATCAGGTGCTATGGCGAAGTTATATGCTTCTCAGGTAGCTATGACACATACAGTGGAGGCAGTACAAATCCACGGTGGTTATGGATATGTGAAGGAGTATCATGTTGAACGATTGATGCGTGATGCGAAAATTACGCAGATATACGAAGGAACTTCTGAAGTACAAAAAATCGTTATTTCACGAAGCATTACTTCCGACAAATAGAAGGAAATACAATTGTAAAAAGAGCTGCATATAATTATGCAGCTCTTTTTTTATAGTATGTCTACACAGGTTTCAAGTTTGATCCCTCTTGATCCCTTTATCAGAATCAGTTTGTCTCTGGGTTGTGTCTCTAAAAGGTAATCCCTTATTATAGTGTTATCCTCAAAGTGTAAAATAGAATCCGGATGCTTTGTTTTTTGAAATTCTTTACCGACAAGCATAATCTTCCAGTCTTTAGCTGAGAGATAGTCGACAATTTTTTGATGCTCGGTATCCGATTCTTTTCCGAGTTCCAGCATGTCCCCTAATACGACCATTTTTGACCGATGATCTATTTTGTCAAACGATTTCAATGCGGATAGCATAGAAGTCGGGTTGGCGTTGTACGCATCGAGTATAAGTGTGTTATGTTCCGTTTTTTGTACTTGGGAACGATTGTTTGAAGGGATGTATTCAGTAATCCCACGATTGATTTTTTCAACCGGAACATTGAATTCAATTCCAAAGGTAATTGCTGCCAGAAAATTGTAAAAATTGTATTCACCGACCAAATGTGTAGCAAGAGTAGGCGAGACGTACGAACCGTATTGCCATTCAAATTCTGCAAAAGGTGTAAGTCGGATCAATTCTCCCGTAACTTCACCATTCTTTTTCCCGGAGTACGTTCTGACTGAATCATATTTTCCAAGTTGAGTCGTCAGAATTGGATCGTCCTGATTGATAATGATTTTCCCTGAAGTTTTCCGGATAAAGTCATACAATTCACTCTTTGTCCGGATTACTCCTTCTAACGAACCGAAACCTTCCAAATGAGCACGCCCGATATTGGTGATAATTCCATGAGTCGGTTCAGCTAATTCTACCAGTTCCTTTATGTCCCCGGGTTTGCTGGCTCCCATCTCGATAATAGCGATTTCGTGTTCGGGGTGTAACTTAAGAAGGGTAAGAGGAACACCTATATGATTATTAAGATTTCCTTCTGTAAAAAGAACCTCGTACTGTTGTTGCAGGACTGATGCAATTAATTCTTTGGAAGTTGTTTTTCCATTCGATCCGGTTATGCCGATTACAGGAATGGAAAACTTTTTTCGGTGATAATTTGCAAGGTTTTGAAGGAAGGAGAGGGTGTCTTCCACGTAGAAGATATCCGTATTATTTTCGAGTTCTTTTTCACTGGTGATGGCATACTTGGCACCACTTTGAATTGCTTGCTTTACGAATTGGTTTCCGTCAAAATTCTCTCCTCTCAGAGCGATGAACATACATTGCTCTGAAATCTTTCTAGTATCCGTTGAAATCCCGGTTGTTTCCAGGAACAGGTTATGTAATCTTTCCATATAAAAAAATACCCGAAGCGTTAACTTCGGGTAAATTTATAATAATTGTTCTAATTATTTTTTCTTTTTCTTCTTGTCGTTTCCAAGACCTGTAGGACTTCCTACACGATCCATCGCACAACGGAATCCAAGTGTACAAAGTGCTTTGTCTTCATCAAGGAATCTTCGCGCACTACCTACAATCCAGTAGGCACGATCCTGCCAAGAACCACCTTTGTAAACTCTTGATTTGTCAGAGATCAAGGTTGTTGGCCATGACGTTCTGTCTCCAGGCTTAACTTGTGCACCATCTAAACCAAATTCTTCATATTTGTTTTGGTACATCACAAGATCTGCATCGCGGGTGAATTGGTTAATCGCATTCTTTCTGTCTTCGTTATCGAAGTAGATAGAGCTTTCTATATCACCATCGTTGTAATCAATGTAGTCAGCACGGCGATAATTCAAACGACCGATATTCTCTTCTTCAGTTTCATTTCTCCACTTCAGACGACCTGGAGTGTTGATGATGAAATCTGAAATTCCTTCACGAAGCATAACGATAACTTCAAAAGCGTATTCTTCGTCTGGTCCTTCGCGGAAATCATCTTCGAAGATTCCATCGACAATTTCATCCTGAATTAAAGCAGAGGCTTCAATATCATATTTCTCGTTCTTAAGATCAATTGCACGGTCTACCACTTCATTGATTTTACGAAGAAGAGCCAACTCTACAGAATCCTTAACACGGCTGTGTGAGATAAACAATGGATCCGGAGCATATCCGTCAGGAACTTTGTTGCGGGACATGGTCTGTGATGAAATGTAAGCAGGTACTACTGTATCAGCAGGATCATGCTTCATTGCCGAAATACGTTGGTAACGTACACGCTCAAATTCGTTTAGATATTCCTTAATTCCATGAACATCAAATACAGTTTGTGTATTTTTCTGCTCAATAGCTCCAGCATTATTAAGAACTTTTGTTTTGAATACATTTCCTCGGAAAGGACGGAACTCATTAAAGTCTTCAGAAGATAACGGACGGTAAACATCTAATACCCATTCTGAAACGTTTCCGGCCATATTGTATAAACCGTAATCGTTAGGCCAGTATGCATTTACCGGAGCAGTAACATCTGCATTATCGTTAAGGTGTCCTGCGATACCCATGTAGTCACCGCGTCCACGAACAAAGTTCGCTCTAATATCTCCGTGGAATTCCTCTCCATCCTGACGAACCCAGTGTCCGTTCCATGGGTAAGTTCTTCTGTCTGTAATGTTTTCCGACTCAGGTCCAGGAAGGTTTCCGATAAGACCGTAGTAAGCAAATTCCCATTCTGCTTCAGTTGGGAGACGGTAGCGCGGAAGTAATATTCCATCTTCCATACGAACTACTCGTGTTCCGAATTTTTTACGACCTCTTCCGCTTCCATTTGCATTTGCAGGGTCAAGATCAATCATTGGATCTTTTACTCCGTTTTCGTATTGCCCGACCATATAGGATTCCGTTGTGAACGGATCATCCTGTTGATCAGGGTTCATATACAGAATCCCTTCACGGATAAGAATATACTCATTCACACGATCCGTACGCCAGTTACAGAAGTCGTTTGCCTGTAGCCAGGAAACTCCTACAACCGGGTAATCACGGTATGCCGGATGACGAAGATAGTACTCTACAAACTTTTCGTTGAATGCAAGAGGTGATCTCCATGAATTTGTATCAGGAAGAGCATTCTTGTAAATCAAAGGATAAGAAGGATAGGTTCTTTTTACCCAGTATAAATACTCCAACCAGTTAAAGTTTGTGATCTCAAACTGATCCATATAAAATGAAGAAACAGTCACACGACGGGGAACATTGTTCCAGTCGAACATCACATCCTGTTCATTTCGTCCCATTGTAAAGGTTCCACCTTCAACCAAAACAAGACCCGGTCCTGTTTCCTGATCTAAGAATGGTACCTTTTGAAAACCACCGTTTTTAGGATTGTTATAATCCCACCCCGTGATCTCCGAACGATCTTTGGCACAAGAGGTTGCCAGAAGAATGGCAGCTATTGCACCCCATCCAAAAAACTTAAGGTTTTTCATATTTTTGCCTTTGTTTTTCATAATCCTTACCACAAATATATGTTAATAACGTAGCTTTCTAAATTTGGTTACACAAATTTTTAGAAAGAAGGACATGACAGTGTCTTAAACGTTACCGGTTTCTTTTTACAATTTAAGTTAATTCCCATGGATACTTCAT
>NZ_CFIGVI010000009.1:14434-112962 GCF_984588085.1 Wandonia sp. | reverse complement strand
CAAATATTGACATCAATACAGCTCAACAAAGAGTTGTTGGGGATAAGCGGTATGAGTTATCGAATCATTTGGGGAATGTGTTGGCTACCATTTCAGATCGTAAGTTGCCGGAGTTTGATGCTACTGAGAGTTTAGCATATTACAAGCCGGATGTGATTTCGAATAGTGATTATTTTCCTTTTGGAATGCCTTTAAATGTGAGAGAATTGTCGATTGCAGATTGTTCGGACTCATTAGTTGTTGATCAGTCTTATATTCTGGACGATGATTTTGAAGAAGGAAATGTAAATGGCTGGAGTAGCCTTAATTGTGCTCTTGGATTTCACATAATAGGTTTTCCTGTTGTAACGAATACCCGGTTGGGTCTGAGTAAATGTTCTTCAGGAGGTTCTCCGCAGGATAACGAAATATCTGTGGGGTATACAAAAACGGATGGGATCACGTATTACTATGAGTTTGACTATTTAGTGGGATCTTGTTCAGGAGCAGATAGTGTTATCTTTTTTGAGGGCAGTGGATTTGATTATATTTCTCATCTTACTTCTTCAGGTCATTACAGTGGTAGTTTTACTGTATCAGGTTCAGGTTCCTCCAAAGTTGGTTTTTATTTAGCAGGAGGCGGGGATTGTTCCGCACAATTGGATAATTTCCAGCTTTATACAGTAGATAGTACTTATGTTCTTAATTGTACAGGAGGACTACTTGGTTCAGGAGGAGATAATGCGTATCGTTATGGTTTCCAAGGACAGGAGAAGGATGACGAGATTAAGGGTGAAGGAAATAGTGTAAACTACAAATACCGAATGCACGACCCGAGGGTTGGGAGGTTTTTTGCGGTTGACCCTCTCACTAATAAATATCCTTGGTATACACCGTATCAGTTTTCAGGTAATAAGGTTATTCACATGGTTGAACTTGAAGGACTAGAGGAGGGAGATCCCTATAGCGACGTTACGTATGTAGATAAGTTAACATCTTCTTTTGAATGGAATGACAAGTGTAGGGAGTGTGGAACAGCAGCCGTAAAAGAGGTCCAAACTAGGGAGTTCAACTACAAGGATGGTATAAAAATAGAGACGACTACCGCGGTTACCGTAAAGGTTGATGTACAAACGGGGGAGGTTTTGGGTGTTTATCAGTGGACAAGAACAGTTGTAACTAATGTAATAACTGGAGAGAAAGAAACCTTACCAATTAATAATGCAAGTATCTTAGAAGGTAATCAGGATATCAAAACTGCAAGTGTTCCCGATAGATTACGAACAATTGTGTTGGAAATACAAGAGAATAAGATAAGTCCAAGCGAAACAGAAGCGACAGAAAATGAAAGTTCTAATGATACAAAGACTAAGGTCGGGCAAGCAACAGCAGCTGCCGGAGTTGCTATTTTTGATTTAGGTTTATCAATGGACGCTAGTGTCGTTGGGGCGGTTCCTGGTGTAATATTAAATGTTATTGGAGGGGTTGTAACCGGTGTTGGAGCTGCTGTAAGTTTTTGGCCTGATTCTGAAGAAGATCCTTCAAAAATAAAAGTCGAGTTTACACCTTATGAAGTTCGAAGTACACCAAAAGAAGATGAATGATTACACAAATTGTATATTATGCAAAATAAAAACATGGGAATGTTATTGGCAATTTCTTTGTGCACACTATTGACTGTTGTCGTAGCATTTATATCAGATAATACTTTTTCATCATATTTAGGGATATTTACTGTAATATTTGAATTGGTTATTCTTATATTTTATTTGAAAAAGTCAGAATTGAGAGAAAAGAGGGGGAATATAATGCCATTGATTGGTTTTATATGCTGTTTACTAATATTATTCTCAACAAGCATAGAAAGACCTTTTAATGACTTTTTCGAATCAAATTTGCTTCTAGTGGGATGTTTTTTATTGCTCATTTCATTGCAGTATGTTAAATGGAAGTATAGAATAAAGTAGGGTAGGGGGTAGTGTCTCAAACTATCACCTAATGATGAACTGTAATTATTGTCAAAAAATTGTATAAAAAAGGGAAAATAAAAGAAACTCAACGTTATCAATGTGCTGTGTGCAAGAGATATCAGCAGGATGAATACAGATACACTTCTTATTAAGGTGAGCGATGAAGAAGATTTACGAAATCTGTTTTCACTTGATTCGAATGGTGTAACTATGCAGTCCATAGGTAAAGAAGCATTTACTAGTGCAGTTGCTAACTTGAGTGCTGAGCAACAGCAATTAGCTTATGGTTATTATGGTGCAATTAATAGTTCTGACGTTCATACAGTCGAAATGGTTAATAGGAGTGAATCATTAAGCGCAAATGGAGTTCGCTTAACTGGATATACTACTGGAGCAGGAGTTGATGGGGGAGCAGGTGGCGGTGTTAATGGGTCATTTGGGAGCGGGAGTTATACTATTGTCGTTATGAACTCAACGGCTAGTATTCCGGATTATAGAAGTGGAGATGGTTATACTTCGAGAAATAGTTCAGCAGGAGAATTATTGGCTCATGAGCTTTTAGGTCATGGAGTGGGGCGGACAAAAGGGACGTCTACCTACAGACATGAAGATGCAATCCAAATGACAAATTTATATCTAAGAGCACAAGGTATAACGAATGTTTACCGAGATGGTAGAAGTCACGGCTCAAGAGTTGTTTTAAGCAAATCCACCGCAACTTCTATTCCAAGCTTTGTACAGATTCCAATTACCTTACAAATGAATATCAGGCGAAAAGGACCTATTGAACTTAAGCCATATATTATGCATCAGGATAACACACGTGTTGACCCTTCTTATTTAGGGCGCCCTTAAAATAAGCGTTATGAAAGGATTAATTTTTGCATGTGCACTCGTTCTGTTTTCCTACTGTTCTTCAAGAGAGTTGAAAGTTTCAAAGGACAGCGATTATATAGATGGAGAAATAAGATTAAAAGAAGATTCATTAAACTTAAATGCAATGAATCAAAAGGGGATGGAGAGCGGTAAAGATAGTATAGTTTTAGTGCAATTAGTGGAAGATATTTCTATTAACTGGAATAATCAATCTTATAGTATTATGGAAGATGAATTGTTTAGTTCAGTAGTAGCTGTTTTTTCCAAAAAACAAAAAAGAATAATTGCTCTAATATCAGACACCACTATATCAGAAGCTAAAGCTTGTAGTATAGATAGGAATTTATTGGTAGGAGATTTAGCATTTCTACTTATTAATAAGATAAAGAAATTGTCTTACTTCGAAGTGCTGGGTGTTCAATGGGATTTTTTAGAAGATAATTGTAAATATCCTTTTGGATTGTTCGATTACATTAATAACTATAGAAATGAAGTGGAGAAAAAAGTCGAATTTTATCTAATTTCAAAAGAATAAATATATCACCAGGTACGTAGTGTATCAAATTATCACCTGCCGGTAGAAAGTGTATGTAACTTATTGAAAAATAATAGATAGAAAAATAAGTTTGTATTGAAGCGAGTGGATATCTATATCCACTCGCTTCTTTTTTGTGTAAATAAGACCCTGTATGAACGAAAGTTCGTTGTAAGTGTCTCAAACTATCACCTATCGACAAATGAAACCACCCATAACTACCGTTACGATGCCATCGGGCAACTTGTGCAAGATAAAACGGAAGAAATTGAAAACATCGAATGGACAGTAACAGGTAAAGTGAAAAAGATTGAACGTTATGCGTTTAGTGAAAAGCCTGATTTAGAGTTTGATTACGATCCAATGGGACAACGAATTACCAAGACGGTGTATCCAAAGTCTGCGCCGGGGGTTATAAACACTGAAGGAATTACGAAAACGTATTATGTACGTGACGCACAGGGAAATGTAATGACGGTTTATACCTTGAAAACAGAAGATGGTGAGACCAATCTGTACCTAACAGAACGGAATTTGTATGGATCTTCTCGTTTGGGAGTGGAGCAGGTAAACGAAGTAATTGCTTCTACAAGCTCAGGTAGTATAACCATTAATACGGCTCAACAGCGTGTTGTGGGAGATAAGCGGTATGAGTTGAGTAATCACCTGGGCAATGTGCTGGCTACCATATCAGATCGTAAGTTGCCTGAATATAATGTAACTGAGAGTTTAGCGTATTACAAGCCGGATGTTGTTTCTTACTCGGATTATATGCCGTTTGGGATGCAGATGCCGAACAGGAATGGAAGTACAGGGGAGTATCGTTATGGATTCAATGGCATGGAGAAGGATGACGAGATAAAAGGTGAAGGGAATAGTGTGAATTATAAGTATAGAATGCATGACCCTAGAGTGGGGAGATTCTTTGCGGTGGACCCGTTGACTCCAATTTACCCAGAGTTGACACCTTATCAATTTAGCAGTAATAGTCCAATTGGAATGGTTGAATTTGAAGGGCTTGAAGGAATTAGGTTAGCTTCTGGGCAATGGTATCCAACTTGTTCAGAATATGTGAAAAGACAGCAAGTGAAGATTAAGGTACAAAATAGCCAACAGATATCGAATAAAGAAACCATGCAATTTAATAATACGGCTGTTTCTCTGACCAATCTTAATGCAATGAGGCAAGGTACAGGAAAAGTATACAATTATGTCAAGTCAAGAACGTTTACGGTCTATAATACTGACTATACAGTTGAAGAATCTAATGGAGAAAATTTTTTAGTTACATCTATCACGACTCAAATTGTAACAGTACAGTATGGAGAGCCAATTAGCGAAAATGAAGGTTTAATTGTTAATGTAACAGAAGCGCATGTTAATGTATCTACCGTGAAACAAAAAATTGTTGATGGAAATGATGGTAAGTATACTTTGTCTTCAAAACAATCTGATTTTTCATCAGACCAATCTAATACGGCTCCTAAAGTAGCATCATTGAATTTTGAAGACCAAATAGATGCTTTAACCAAAATCAAGGACATTGCAGGAAAAGAGTTTGCCGAAAGTGTTCTAAACGACATTAAATCTAATTCAGGTTATTTTGAAAAAATGGCAGCAAGTGTTCAGCAGTCATTTAAAGCATTAGAACGTGTAATAGATAATTCTACTAATAAATAATTTAATGAAATGGTATTTAGATTAATGTTTTTATATTTTATGACATTCGCAATAGGGATTTTATGTTTACTTTTGTTTTCATCTATTATTTTTACCCTCAATAAAACACTTTTCGGATTAATCTATGTAGGAGATGCTTTAACTTTTTTGAAAGGCGAAATTAATACCCCCGAAGATTATTTACATTTAATATTAACTTTAAATCTTACCCCAATATTTGTATTGTTTCTGATTATGATTATCGATTTGTTTTCTTTTTTTAAAGATAAAATCAAATTATCGATTTCGCTTCTGGTTGTAGTTTCTCTTTTTTTTACAATGAAATTGGGATTTAACCCACATGAAAATTACGTCCAATTTGTGTTATATTGGTCTGACTTTAGTTCTTTACATTATTTAAATCAAATTATATCCATTATCATATTATTTTCCGCTTTAATAGTTTTATATCGATTAAGAAAAAAAAATTACAATAGATTAAAAAAAGTAAATCCATAAGGGGCAACTCCATGCAAAACTCTAATAAATGGGGGTAGTGTCTCAAACTATCACCTGATGACTGGGAATGATTAAAGACTACCGACATATTGGGGGACGAACGTATTCTACCTCCTCGGGGCCGGGAGGAGGAGCGCCTCCGGCTATGACGTACTACTCGTGGGATGGTGTTTCCAAAGAGACGCGGGGAGAAAAGTTCTTTGAATTAAGTAATCACCTGGGGAATGTCCTTTCGGTGGTTTCTGACCGGAAGTTACCAGTGGATGATGGCTTAGGAGCTATTGCGTATTATCAGCCGGATGTGGTGAGTTATTCGGATTATTATCCGTTTGGGATGCAGATGCCAAACAGGAATGGAAGTGATAATGCGGATAGTTATCGTTACTCATTTATGGGTCAAGAAAAGGACGATGAGATAAAAGGGAATGGTAACTCGCTGAATTTCAAGTACAGAATGTGCGACCCGAGAATTGCCCGCTTTTTTGCTGTTGACCCATTAAGCCCACAATATCCCGAACTCACACCTTATCAATTTGCGTCTAATTCACCTATTGCTTTCAAAGAAATAGAAGGGTTAGAAGGTCAGTATTATGTAATCAATCTAAATTCCGAAAAGCCAAAACTTAAATTTAATAAGACGGTTGACTATTGGTTAATTCCTAACTCAATCGAGACGGATTACATTGTAGTTGAAGTTCCGGGTCCCAATAATTCCTATATCTCGTACACATTTACAGGAGTTGCAGGTGATTGTCCGGGATGTGGTACAGGAAATTATATTGGAGATTTCGACAAGTTTAAAGAAGACCCATTAGGAGCGATTTATAGCGGAGAATACAGTACCGACCAAGAAATTTTGGGCGATATAGTCAAACAAGCAGCTTTAGCCTATTTGTTAGGTCGAGCGATGCGAACCCGTGTTCCTTCAAGAGGTACAGTACCAAGAACAAGAGCGAACAGCACTAAAGGTTGGAAAGTAGGCGACCCTATTAATAACTTGACTTCTAAAGGCAATGTACCCCAATGGAGTACAGTTAGACAGCGTTATTGGAAAAATAGAGCAAATGCCGCAGGTGAAGGAGATTTTTCTACTGAAAATCTTGCAAGGATGAAAAATGGATTAGCACCGCAAAGACTTAACCCTGAAACGGGTAAAATGGAAAGTATGGAGTTACACCATACACCACCACAAAGGGAAGACGGTTTGTTTGATTTTGAGGAAGTATGGCCTGCTGAACACGAAGCAATAGACCCATATAGAAATACAGGAAATGGAGGATAATATGTCTTTTGAGAAACTATTTCAACAATCACAAGGGCAACCGATAATTTATGAGGGTAGAGAATTGGTGCTTATTGATAGAATACCCATTGCCAAAAGCCAAAACATACGGATTGAATTTTTAGAGACAAATAGCAAATGGAAACAAGGCATTGTACTGAAAACGAAGGGAGAGTTCATAATGGACAATGGTAGTAAAGTACCTAATCGCCCTGTATTTTGGGAAGATACTGCACCGAAACAATTTGATGTTCAAGTGAAGTCAAAAAATAGAGAACTAATAGTGTACAACGTATGGGATAAAGGAAATGGTAGTATGGAGCATTGGCACAATGGGGCAGCTATGGAAATCAGTCAAACAGCAGAAAATAAACGTGTTTACCATTGCAATGACGGATACCCTGATACAGATTTTAACGACTTGATTTTTAGTATCGAGTGGGAAAATGATTGACACGCAACTAATAGAAAGTGAGCAGAAAGGCAATCGTTATTGGAGCGGTATAAGGTTAATTGGAATTGGCTACCTGATTTTAGCCTTAGCGTTACTGTATTATATATTCAATCCCATTGTATTTGATTACCTGAGAATAAGCATAATACATTACGGCTATCCGTTGTTGATATTCCATCTGTTTGCAAGTTCCTTTGCTATTTATGGCTTGGTTCAATGCTTCAAGGAGTATAAAAAACAAAATAAGAAGCAATTTTACTTAGTCCTGCCTATACTAATGAATCTGCCGTTACACGGAATCGCAATATCTTCGGTTGCAACTTTTTTGCATAGTCTCACACTGTAAGGACATTATTTCTTCTCAAAACCTGCTTCCTGCCCCTGCAATCCAAAAAAGTTTTCCACAATCAGTATTTTTCCCGTAAACCCTTGTGGCTCTTGGCGTTCCGCTCGTTTTTCTTCCTTTTTCCATTTTAGCCCTTCCTGTCTGTTTTTCAGGGGATTTTGAAGGGGTTAAAACAGAGAAAAATACTTGTCAAAAAAAATGCTTTGCGGGACGCAGAAAATTGAACTCCTAAAAGCACAAGCAGAAAGGAAAAAGGAAATAGTATTAATTACAAGTATAGAATGCACGACCCAAGGGTTGGAAGATTCTTTAAAGTTGACCCGTTGGCATCTAAATATCCTCATAACTCACCCTATGCGTTTAGTGAGAACAGAGTTATTGATGCTATAGAATTAGAAGGACTAGAGGCTTGGCCAATTAAAAATAGGTGGGATGAAAATTATATAAGTAAGTATAGGTCATTTATAGAAGTAGAAACTGCAAAAATGGTAGAAGAAGAAAATCGTTTTACATGTGAGGATTTCGCTTTACACCTTTTAATTGAGTTTGCATCAAATAATAATCTACCCGTTACAGTTATCAATGGAACTGGAACACTAAATGCGGGTTCTGAAGAGTTTCCCTCTAAAAGAATATTTCGATTATTAGCTTTTAACTCTACAGGAGCCAATGATTTGAAAAATACTACAAACTTGATTGGAGAAGGTAACGAAGGGTTTAAAAAAGGTCAAAAAGGTGATATTATTTTACTTGATTATGATGGGGCTAATAATGATGGAGACGCTAATCATACACAAGTTATTACAGGTACCACGATGGGTATAAATAAACGAATTTGGATTAGTCAAGGGAATACAGTGGGAGGCTCTTCTAATTATAACAGTCTTTTATATGGAGGTGCGTGGATACAGGATGGAGTTTGGGACCTTGAAGATAATTCTTACTATAATTTTTATAGAGAAATAGAAACACCAAATGCAACTTATGAATTGAATCCAAAAGTATATGAGTGGAACTTTAATTTATTTAACTTTATGCAGACACCGTATATAGATAGTAAAATCGAAACTCCTAAAAATGAAATGAATCAAAGTGGAAGGGAAAATATAAATCGAACTTAAAACTAAATTAATTAAAACATGAATTTTTTAAAATATTTTCTCACTTTGCCTTTTTTTGGAAATATTGTATTCTTCCTTTATTTTAAATTTGAAGAGCCTGTGTCTTTTAAGTTTCTTAAGTTTTGGAATAAATACAATGAAACAAGTATTATGATTTATATTTGTTTCATTGTATTAATCCTAGTTTTAATTTTATTAAAAGTTAAGGATAGAAAAATATGGATTGAACTTGCAGTGATGAGTGTTATTTATCTAATTGGTTCAATTCTTTTTTTACAGGAGAAATTTCCACAAGGTCCAATTTTTTTATAAACTGTACTGTGTTGCACACTCCACGCAATTCCGCAACAAAACTGTTCCAATATTGGTCAGTTTAAATTTTGAGAAAACTGAATGAAAAATATATAAAAGACTGTCAGAAAATGGGCAGTCTTTTTAACTTTGAGACCATTGTGAAAATAGCTTATTATGGAAGAATATATCTACGATGAAACAAAGTACATAAAACGTCAAGACCTTAATGACTTCATGAACCAATTGTCTAAATATGAGTTTACTCCAGAAGAAATTGAGTTACAAAGTGAGTTGGTAGTATACTCAATTAGTTGGTCACGCACTGTTTAGTGTTTAAATCATTGATTTTCATTGTTTTTATTTTGAAAAAACAGTTAAATCGGGTGAGAGATAACCTCCACCCGATTTTTTTGAGTAGTTTGAGCGTCTTTAACTCAGGAAATAGATCTATAGTGTATTTGATTAATGGAGTTTTTTTACTATTGATAGAAGTAATTTCTTTGATAGCAGTTTGCAGCGGATAAATACGAATATTTCAGATAATAGACCAAAGATAAAGGTGCTTACAAGTGAAAATTTAATATCATAAAGAAGAATTTTCCATAAAAACAGAGAAAGAATAATCATAGATACAATTAAGGTGAAAAATTGAACAGTAACCAAAAAATAGCAACTGATTTGCCTATTTTCGTGAATTACTATTTGTCCATGATTAGCAACATTTGATTTTTTTGTAATTGTTTCCCATCCGTTTGATTGAAATTTTAATTTTTTACTAAAATGTAACGTGTTGTAACCTTGTAAAGCTTTATAATTCTTCTTATTTAGAAGATGGGTCATTTTATCCAATAACTCTTTATTTTCTACGTTATATTGAAGATTTATAGTACTACCTATTTTGAAATATGACATGACGTATATTGGACTTGTCTAATTTTTCCGGAGTTCGAGTTAAGCTACTTTGCTAATGTAATTTAATTTTTGGATTCCATGAACTTGCCAAATGGATTTTTGCTTATTTGTGCTATGAATCCTTCTAATTAGGTGAGTCTTACAGATTAGTGTGCATACTCAAAAATTGAAATCAATTGAATATAATTATAAAGGATAAAAAAATAATAGCGTTTGTATTTTTTGAAGTCATATTTATTCTCCTGATTCTTGGAGTTGTATTTGGCAGATTGTCATTTGGTGTGGGAATAGGTGATGTCTTTTATGTCGTAGTCGGATTACTTGTAATGTCCCTTTTAAGTATTTTGTTTTTTAGTTTTCCCCGGAAAAGAAAATGGATATTACTCTTCATGTTTGCCTGTCTGTTATATTATGTATTGGTTTTAACGGGTTTGCGAGGGGCAGAATTTCCCTGGAACGGGAGTTTGTTTAAATAGCTAATTACCTAAACGATCAGATCTTTTCCTCTTCATTTGTCAGGATGATAAAAACAATAGAATATCTTAGCAGCTTATCACAAGCACTTCTATGGATTCTGTTTTTATATTGTTAACCTTGGTTTGCGCGGTTCAGGTTGTCCAGGTTATTTTCCCTTTGAAAGAGAATGAGAGGCGGTATAACCGGATGAGAAGTAGTTTTTTAACAAAAAGAAAAAGAGGGGGATAAAAATGATGGGTACACAAATAAAAGGGAGAGGTAGAAATATAGTAGTGTTGTCTTTTTGTTGTGCTTTGATTGGTTGTTCTGATAAGAAGGTGAATGACCTGAGTGCTAATCCTGATTCAGATTCGTTGCAGGGAGCTTATATAAAGTCTTTTGAGCGAGCCATGGAAGTATCTCAGGCGATTAAGAGGTTGGACAGTTGTCAGCAAAGCATAGAGGTATTTTTTGACTCCATCAATCGCCATTTGCAAGAAATGGAGTTGGGTACAATAGAACCGTTTGAGATTGACTCTTTTTCGGAAAAGGAGTTCAAGGTATTTGAAGCTTCTTATGAAGAATAACAGCTTCTTTAAAAGAAGAAAAGGGGACAAGCCCCTTTTTTATTCTTCAAATTTATAACCGACTCCCTTAACCGTTTTGATATATTCATCACCGATTTTTTCGCGAAGTTTCCGGATGTGAACATCAATGGTTCGGTCACCGACAACAATATCGGTTCCCCAAACCGACTCAAGAATAAAGTCCCGTTCGAAAACCTTTCCGGGTTTGGAGTGGAGCAATGCCAGTAATTCAAATTCTTTTTTGGGTAACTGCAATTCCTCCCCGTCCAGCAATACAAGGTATCGTTCGCGGTCAATGACAAGTCCGTTTTGTGTTTCTTCAGCCTGATTGGAGGATTTTCTGCGTAGAATGGCATGCAGCCTACTGATCAGTACTTTGGGCTTGAGGGGTTTGGCGATGTAGTCATCTGCCCCGGCTTCCAGTCCTGCTATCTGTGAATAATCTTCAGACCGGGCTGTCAGAAAACAGATTAGTATATCCTGTAATTCAGGAATGGCTCGGATGCGTTCACAAACCTCAATACCATCCATATTTGGCATCATCACATCCAGTAAAATGATGTCCGGGCGAAACGAATTCGTCTTTTCTATTCCAATTTCACCGTTTTCTGCTGTCTCAACTTCAAAACCTTCTTTTTCCAGATTGTATTTTACTATCTCACGGATATCCTGCTCGTCGTCTACTATTAAGATCTTAGGCTTATTCATTCAATATTTCTTTTGGAAATAAAGATACAACATTCGGTTAAATTAGGCGTAAGAGATATTGCTTATCTGAGTTTTAACCAGGGTTTCCCTGATTTATGCTGTAAAACAGTTAAAACCGCAAAAAAGGAAATAAATACGAGGGCTCCAAAAACTGCCTGCCATCCGGTTAAAGCATTACGGTAAAAAGTGATAATTCCGGTTCCAGTAATAGCACCGTAAAGTACCAAAGAATGAAGGATATAGATGGTTAGCGTGTTCTTACCGATAAGTAGTAAAGTCTGGGTAGATGCCAAAACTTTTTCCAGGTACAAAAGGAAAAGAATAACGACTGTAAGCTGGAACATGACTTTCAGGGCATATAACTCATAGACAATTTCCCGAAGACCGGTCAGTGCCTGAAGATACTGAAGTAATTCTCCGGATAGAAAAAGGAAAATACCCATTATTGGCAGCAGTACAACAGGAATGAGTACAAAACGAACACGCGTATGGAGTTCTCTGAAAAGAGCACCCAAAAAAGCGCCGTAAAGCAGATAAGCCGACCAGGGGAAGACCGGAAAAACAGAATGCGGACCTTTAATACTATTCTGTATAAGCTCCGGAACGTTTGCGGGAATATAGCCTTCTGTGGTGCTTACGACACCACTCAGGTAGAGCCAGAAAACGAGTACTGAGGGATAAATGATGTACCACGGAACACGGAGTAATTTTATAAAGACAACAAAAAGAAGGATGAGCAATAATAATCCCGCTCCGATATTTTGTAAAACATGAAAGGAAAAAATGTGCTCACCCGGATTGCCATTGAGATAATAGGAAATATTGGCAAAATTGAACTGAAGTAAATACCCGGCAATTAATAACAGGAACACTCTTTTCAGTCCCTTTCGTAAACGTTTATTTTCGAGCAGCGGAAGCGCTTGTGTTTTTAGAAGAAGAAAGTTAAAGACAAGTCCGGAAACAATAAAGAAGAGTGGAGCTGTATACCCTCGTAGCTCTTTCCAATAGTGAAAAAAATCCATTTCTGATACGCTGTTTTCATCCAGTGTTGCAGAGATAAAATGCCCCTGAAGCATCAATAACAAGGCAATCCCTCTGGATAGGTCGAGGAACAGGAACCGCTTAGTGTCATCAATACCAGAAGAAATTTGCACGTTTTTCTATTTTACCGGAGTGTATGAACAAATGTAGTGAAAATCAGGAAGCTGCTTTTGGAATAAAAAAGAACAAGAATTATGGCTGAAATAGGAGTCTAAAAAAAGTGGTTTTTGCGGCTTTTAAAAAGCCGGTTTTCGATGGATTTATGAATAGTGTGGATGAATAAAATATATCGTCTATTAAAACTGTAAATAAATGATAAACAATCGTATATAATTGTTTTCTTATAAAAAATAAATGCTAAAAAATTGTTAATTTCTTTGGAGGAAACGTTAAAAGCCCTTATCTTTGTCACAGTAGTAGTAGGTTAGGTTGATTTGAACAAGAGCTCTGGACGCCCGTCTAGGCTCTTGTTCGCTTTTTAGGCAGTTTGTTATCTGATTATTTCCTGTGTTTCCAGTTTGTTACTTATATGTAAGTCCCGGTCAATAAGTGTGATCTTATACTTAATGGTATCATTGTCCGTTGAAAAAGGATTATAATAAACCGGTTCTATCAGTACTTCCAGTATACCTTTGATGGGGTCATCTTTCTCTGACGTAGTGAAAGGTTTTATGCGGTATTTGAATACAATTGTATCTCCCTGAGGTGTTCTTCCCGGCTGCCACCCGGCTCCATCCTGTTTTTCCCAATATTCGATGTATAAATTGTAATGATAAAAAGAAGCCGGGTCGTACGGAGGTGCAACCTGATCATCCTTCAGACCGATATTTCCATCTCCGTCAGTGAATTCGATACTCAAACGTGCAGAATCTCCTGCTGTAGTAAAACGGTCAAAAACAATAACCGGCTCAACCGGATACTCCTCTTTTTTAAAGCAGGCGGTTAAAACAAGAAAAAGAAATACAGGCAGAATATATTTGAATCTTTGTACCATAAACGTTCGAATACCTAAATTTACATAATCATTATGAATTGTATGCAAGATATTTCGGAAATACGGAAGAACCTGTGGGAGATTGGAAGTGAAGAGGAATTTTGTCGAATTGCGCTTGATCTCTTTCGTTTTCAGTATGACCATGTGCCTGTGTATAAAGAGTTCTGTGATCAGCTAGGTAGAACGAATCCGAAAACGCTGGAAGAGATCCCTTTTTTACCAATTGAGTTTTTTAAGACACAAAAGATTCTTACCTCCGGAAAGAAAGAAGAATTAATCTTTAAGAGTAGCGGTACAACGGGAAGTATCCGGTCACATCACTATGTTACCGACCTTTCTTTGTATGAAGAGAGTTTTATGCATTGTTTTGAGCAGTTTTTCGGAAAAGTTCAGGGTAAAGTGATTCTTGCTTTATTACCCAACTATCTGGAACAGGGAAACTCTTCATTGGTATATATGGTCGATTACCTGATCCGGGCTTCTGAAAATGAGCGTTCTGGCTTTTTTCTGTACAATCATGAGGAACTGCTGCGTGTAATTGAACAGGCAAAAAAAGCGGGAGAAGATGTCATTTTGTTTGGTGTATCCTATGCTTTATTGGATCTGGCCGAAAAGCAAATAAATCTGGAAGGTGTCCGGATTATAGAAACCGGTGGGATGAAAGGACGCCGCAAGGAAATGATCAAAGAAGAACTACACCGGGTGTTGTGTGAAGGATTAGGAGTAGAGATAATCTCTTCTGAATATGGTATGACGGAACTACTGTCACAGGCTTATTCGTTCAGAGATGGCGTATTTTCGCTACCTCCCTGGATGAAAATTCTGATCCGGGATACAGAAGACCCTCTCTCCTGGGTGGAACAGGGACGAACGGGAGGGATCTCAGTAATCGACCTTGCTAACATATATAGCTGTTCATTTATTCATACACAGGATTTAGGGAAAATTGTTGAGGGAGGCTTCCGGATCATGGGACGTTTTGACAATAGTGATATTAGGGGGTGTAATTTGCTCGTGAATAATTAAGGTACGATATTTGTATTTAAGAAATCCAAAAGAGAAACAGATGAAAAGAATAGTGTTTTTGATGATGGTCGGAGTGTTGACAGCTTCCTGCGCAACAAAAGTTCCGTATACGAACAAAATAAAAAATGAATACGAACTCGATGAAAAGACAATCAAAAAAGTACAGTTTTTTACATCCAGTGAAATTATTCTTTACAGAGGTTCCAGTTCGGGTTCGAAAGGAACGCAAACAGGAGGGGTACTGGTCGAAAGTAGTCGAAGTAAGGAAGATCGGATCATCATTCCTCCCAGAACGAAATGTGTGGTAGAGAAGTTTGGTCCGAACGATGAATTGTTTGTTCGGTTTGAATCCGGGTCAGGTAGATACTTATCATTCAAATACCGGGAAGGATCGGGCGGTAGATATTTCCTGAATGCTACCTGGAAGGATGGAAAGGGAGAACTACAATACGCCAATGAGTTGTATACAGCTTCGGGAGCCAGCGGGAATGCATTCTTGTTAGTGCAGATGAAGCGACTACACGAAACACAGCGACAGGATCGTATCGTGAAAGGCGTGAAAGTGAAATAAGACAATAAAAACAGAGTAAAAAAGAAAAGGGAGTGAGACCGGAAAGGAAAGCTCCCTTTTTTATTCTTTGGTAATTATAAATTTCCACTCTTCTTCTGTAAGAATACGTGTCAATCGTAAGTTCACTTTACCATTTGTACTCTTTACATGGACTTTTCCCATACCTTTCGCGTATGTAGTAACACCAATGGTTTCTGTAACTTTCTCCTTTTGGTTTCGCAGATCTACCGCATAATACTTAATCGAATCGATTACCTGAACCGTTTCTACCTGTTTATCATCCCAGATAAAATTACCTTTTTCTTTTTGAAGTGATTTTTTGCTGTCCAGGTGAAAGACAATACTGTCTGTCATAGATGGGAAAGTGGAGGAAAAGTGAGCCGTATCTCCAAAGAAAGGGAAGAAGATCGAATCCCGGATCTCCGAGCTGATGTAGAGTTTCCCGTTGCTAACGGTATGATTATTTACCTTTAGATCACGATTATAACTAAACTGATAGGTTTCCAGTAACCGGAATGCCGAATTATAACGTTCTAGCCAAACTGTTTTTCCGTTAATCGTGTCTTCTGTTGTGAAAATCCGTTCAAATACCTCGAACATTGGGTTAAGACTGTCCTGATATACGTAGATGAGTGGTTCGTCCTGCACAGCATAGAAATAGGGGAAAAAGAAACTCTCTTCAAGGTCTTCTTTCTGAGGAGTACATGAAATCACTAGTGTTAGTAGCGTAAACATTCCGATAATTCGCATACAGTATTTTATTTTGGATCAAAATTACAAACAAAACGACTTCAAAATAAGAAAGGCCGTCAATATCATGACAGCCTTTCATTATCTTTTCAGGAAATAGTTAGTCGATAGAGCCAACTACACGTTTCATGAACTCATTTAAAGCTTCTTTTTTCGGCTTTCCTGCGGCAATTTCACGATGAACTTCTACTGCTCCCGAAAAGTTGGACAACAACTCTCCGATTACATCCAGTTCCTCGTCTTTAATGCCGGGTGCATCAATCAGAAACTCCAGTGTTTCCATTGTTTCATTTACATAGTCTTCATCATTCTGTTCGATGAATTCAACCATGTGCTTAATTATTGGCAACCTCATTGACTACTTCTTGAATGATTTCTACTTTGTTACCCTGGTTTTGTTTTACCAGATTACCGTCGATAAAACCGGCAAATGTTGGCAAATTCGAAACCTCGGCAAACTTTCTTGAGTTGGGCAGTTTTTCTGCGTCAACATAGACAAACTCAATATCCGGATGCGATTCGGCCAACTTTTTGAATTTTGGCTTGGTAATTTTACAATTTCCACACCATCCGGCACCGTACTGTACCATTACTTTCTTGTTTTTTGAAAGTATTTGATCCAGCGTATCTTCAGTTAATTCGGTAAACATAATGTTAAGGTCTTAGTGTGTTTTCAAATAATCAGCTACACCATCACGGGTTGCGTTCATAGCTTCTTTTCCTTCTTCCCAGTTAGCAGGACAAACTTCACCGTTTTTCTGAACGTGTGTGAATGCATCTACCAAACGAAGGTACTCGTTTACATTTCTTCCCAACGGCATGTGGTTAATTGATTCGTGGAATACAGTTCCTTCTTCATCAATAAGGTAAGTAGCACGATACGTTACGTTATCACCACCGCTTCCGTTCTCATCAAACAAGTCAAAGTCAAGGATATCAAGCTCCATTGCCAATTGACGAGTAGAATCAGCTAACAAAGGAAATTTAACTCCTTCGATTCCTCCATTGTCTTTTGCTGTGTTCAACCATGCAAAGTGTACTTCTGCAGTATCGCAAGAAGCTCCGATGATCATTGTGTTACGCTTCTCAAACTCAGCTGCAGCTTCCTGGAAAGCATGAATCTCAGTTGGACAAACGAAAGTGAAGTCTTTCGGATACCAGAAAAGAAGCACTTTTTTCTTGTTGTCAACCGCTTGTTTGAAAACGTCAACTTTAAATGTGTCTCCCATTTCGTCCATCGCATTTACTTCAATTGATGGAAATTTTTTTCCTACAAAACTCATAATTTACTTTTTATTTACGTGTTACTTATTTACAGCTAATTTAACCATTACAATCAAATGAACAGCCTAAATTCTCTGCTCTTTTAATTGTTCGGAACAAAGATAGACGAGAAAGGGGTATAGATTCTATCAATTTTATTTATAGATCAATTGAAAAAAGCTATATCCTATTGTTTTAGTAAAAGAAAAATGCCCTGTACCAAAGTGCAGGGCATTCATACTAGTCCTATAAACAGGGGATTATTCAGTTATTTCCTGCTTGATAATCTGGAGAATTTCGTAGGTGTTAACATCGTATACATAAATCAGAAAATGTAAATTATCAAAAGCTATCCCTTCGGGAAGACCGTAAGAATAATTTTCAAGAACTTTTTCTCCGGCACTCAATTCAGCAGTTTTTAAAGGACGTCCCCATTCCTGACCATCAATACTTCCCAGATGTTTGTTTTCGTGCAAGTAATCGGGGTTGTCAGAATTATCCGGCATTTTTTGCCAGTCTGTTTCTTCGTTTTTAACAACGTATACAACAAGGTTGGTCTCAATACTCTCTTCCGTTAGTTTTTCTACCTCAATATGCAGGTAACCACCATTCGTGGAAGAGTAATAATTAAAAACAGATTGAATATTAAACTTGAGCTCTGCATCATTCAAGATTTCAGAAGTCCGGGTACTCCAGGAGCTTTGCAGGTCAAACATTTTATTTTCATAAATGGCTCTGTTTACTGTTCCTTGTGGATTACCGAAGAAATTAAACCCGTTTTGGAAGGTGACACCATAGGCGAGACCTTCGGCATTGGTATGATCTGTATAATACTTATTTGCTCCCGGTGTGAAATTCTGGAATGCCGTCATTCCTCCCGGTCCGGCATGAATGCCAACGGAGAAAACCCGGCTGGGATTTGCTGCTTCAAGATTATGGGCCGTCGTAGCAGCATTGGGACAATTGTTGCAGGTATGACCCGTATAATCTTCTATCAGAACATTGCGCAATGTATTACTGTTCGGAGTAAACTCCGGCCACTCGTTAGCTTCATAATCAGACCACTCTCCGGGATAATAAGAAGGATCAAGGTCTGTTGCGATAGCCGGATGATAGGCATTTTCTACTTTATCACAGGAAAAAAGCCCTGAGACAAGTGGTAGAGCAAGGATAAAAAAACAAATATTTTTCATACTCTTTTATTTAAAAACTGTGCGTAAATGTTACGGTCAATCCATTGGAAGCCGGTACGAAACGACAGACACCTCCCACACAGAAAAGTCCTGCATTCTGACGACCATAGGCCACCTGTAAACGCGTTGAACCCCATATTTTTCCAATTACTCCGATCGGATAAAGAACCCTGAGATCAGGATTAGGATGTCCGTAGTTGTATTGGCCTACAAAACTAAAGAACCAGTCCGGAGAGATCGTGTATTCCAGCACGAGGGTAGCCCAATGCCCGCGATCTTTTCTGCCTTTGGTCCAGAGTCCCTGTAATTCTCCCCGTATCGAATGCCTTGTGTTGATTTTATACAACACATCAATTACTCCGATATGTGATTCGATAATCCCTTTGGCATCCGTTATTTTAATAACATCATTATTCAGGTGAATATTATAATACGATGCAATAAAACTCCATTTTTTGGATAGTTTTCGTTTAACTTCAACATTTATGTCACGCCAGTAGAGATCACTTCTCTTATAGGATGAATGAAACAATCGTGAAGAATAAACAACACGTGAGGAATCGTTCAGATCAATCCCGTTAAGGGTTTGTTCCGGGGCAAAAGCCGTTGAGAAGTTCAGGGCAATATCCATCCCGTATTTTCCGCCCAGTTTTGTTCCTCTTTTGAATTTATAGAAGAAATCGGCCTGATACGCAACTTCTCCCAATGGTTGCGATACATAGGGATATAACGTGGTGACAAGGTTGTACGTATGTGTTTTGGTCAGCGGAGGAATAAAGCCGATTGTCAGATCCTGTAAGGCAGCATTCCGCTCGCTTCGGAACGACATGTTATCAATACTTTTAGCGGATAGTAAAACTCCGATTCCTTTTTGGGAATACCCCATATTAACAATCATACCTTTACCGTAATTGAAAATATAGTTGTTGTCAGCAGAAGGGTCTGCTTCCTTGATAACATATTCTCCGTTGAGATAAAAGTTTTTATATCCGAAGTCAATACGTCCTCCATAGGCTCCTACATTAGCCGGAATGTTATAATCCGGATGCGTCCCTGATTCATACTTGCTGACAAATGATCCACCGATCTTTAGCCGGATTTGTTTATCAGACAATTTAGTTATCAGCTGATCTACGGCCAGTTCTCCGTCAAATCCTCTGACAATTCCAGCGCTTTTCACAACCTTTCCGTCAGTAAATGAAAAACGTTGTTTTCCGTAAACACCTTTTATGGTTAATCCCTTCACAGGAGAGAGTCGTACATGAAAGCCATCCATGGCATTGTCAACACCTAAGGCGCGGTCTTCATAAGAGCGGAAAATCAATCCCGAACCGAATTGTTCGTAAAAATTTCCTACAGTTACGCTAAGCAACTTGTTTTCGTATCCTACATAACGATATCCCAGTCCTGCACCATCATAACGATCCGGATATCCCAGAATACGGGGGTAGTATACCTCGAAGCGGGCTCCGGCTTTAAATCCTGCAAGATTATAGTTTACCAGAGCATACGTGTTGATAAGTGATTTTTCCTTAGGCTGGGTAGCCCCGATAATAGAGTCCGTAAGCAGATACTGGTAGATACTCTCGATATTACCGCTTACAGAACCTAATTTTTGGGCAAAAGAACCCGTTCCAAATGTGAAGCAAAAGAAGATCACACTTGTTATGTATCTATATTTCATAAGGCGATTACTTGATCTTTGACGCTATTCTTTTACAAGACTTTTAACATGTTCATACAATTCGTGCTCGTCTCCGGGAGAGTAATTGTTGTGTGTGTAAACGATATTTCCGTTTCCATCAATAAGGAAAGTATGCGGAACATTATTGACTCCCATCGCGCGTTTGAAGTCTCCATTGGGGTCCATCCAGATTTCGTATTCCCACCCTGATGCATCCACATAAGGTTTAACGCGGTTTTTGGTCCGTTCGTCATCAACGGAAACTGCAATTAATTTTACCCCTGTTTCCTCTTGCCAGTCAATGTATTCTTCATTGATTGCATTTAGTTCACGTTTGCATGGAGAACACCATGTTGCCCAAAAATTTATGATTACAGGCTTACCGTCGTTGTTAATTTCAGCAGTATTGATTCGTTGTCCGTTTACGTCAACAAGTTGAACAGAAGGAACTTTTTTGCCCTTTCCATTATCGGCTTCTGCTTCCTGAGCGTAAGAGCTTATAAATGAAAGACCGATTAGCATACTGGTTAAGAATATCTTTTTCATAGTTCTGTTTTTGGGTTAACATGCAAATTGTATTCCAGTGTTAAAAGTACGATTTTATTTGCGCTCTTCTACAGTGAAGATGGCTTAAATTATTGAAATCCTAAATTCTATAAAACAGGAAAGCCACCCGAAGATGGCTTCCCTTTATGAAAAGTAGAATTATTTCACAACTGAAAGACGAGCCGTAGCAGTACTTCCGTTTGAATTTTTTACATTAACAAAGTAAAGCCCTTCAGCTAATTCTGAAGTTGGAATGTTAACTTCGTTTTGTCCTATAACAGAACCTAGCTCAACTGAATAAACAGTTTGTCCAAGAGAGTTGATAACTTCAACAGAAGTGTTTTCTGCATCTGCATTAAATGATACAGTCGCTGATTCTTTAGCCGGATTTGGGTATACGGAAAGAGTTGTTTCCAATTCCTCTTCATTGATATCAATGGAAAGAGTTGCAGAAGGACATGCATCAAGTGCAGATTGGTAGGCAACAAACATTCCGTTTCCGTACCCAACATCAACTTTTACAATTTCACTTCTCCCCGGATCAGTAACGTTAGGACAAATCATCACGAAAAATGGAATTGAACCACCTGAGTTGAAATCATGACCAACTCCATAGTGATAGTACTGTGCATTGTTTTCAGCTGTATAAGCAAACTTAGGGTAGCTATAGAAACCTCCGTTCCAGTCCAGATTGTTAAGAACGCTGTTATTGTCTGTTTCTTCAACTGAAATAGCTAAAGCCTGTACCCGTCCTTCTCCGGATCCATTGTTTTGAATCATGGCTGAAATTTCAGGAGTGGAACTTTGACAAGGTCCGCACCATGAAGCCATAAAGTCAAGGATGATAGCTTGCCCACTTGAAAGGCTGTTATAGAGGTTGAAATCCTCTCCGTGAGAATCAGTTGCAATATATTGTCTGATAGGTAGAGTGATGTTAAAGTTCTTAGTAAGTGAGTTATTTGAGTCATCATCATCAGATGTCGTTATTGTTGCTGCGAAAGGAACGTTATTAGCAGCAACTGTTCCGTTTACAGGAACCTCAATTGTGTATGAATCCCCAAACTCCAGATTAAGTCCTGTAGGACTAACAGTAGTTGTACTTCCACCATTGAAGGACCAGTCAAGATCGAATGCTGAAACAGGGGCTGTTCCATTATTCGTTACAATAATTTGGAAGGTACGGTCTCCTTCAATATTACCGTCAATAAGAATATTGCTAACTTTCAGGTCGTTTGCGGAAACGCTCATCACTTCAATGTCATCCAGATTTATACGGAATTGGTCTGAAACATTATGATGTCTGAAAGCTATGTATACAGTTTCCCCTATGTGAGAAGAAATATCTATTGAACGGAACATGTATCCGTTTGAAGTAGTTACTACTTCTGTAAACGCATTCCCATCTGTAGTCATTGTATTTACATCAGAAGACGTATTTACATATACAGAGTAGTTTTCTGCAGGCCAAGACTGATCCTGACCATATACTTTCCAGGTTAAAAACACAGTTCCTGTTGCAGAGGTTAAATCAATTGCTTGAGAAATCATCCAGTTATCCGGATTTAAGGCTGAACTTGCATATGAAGCAGAGGTAGCGTGAGCATTTTGAATTCCGTCATTGAAATTAACAACGTACCAATCATTACCATCATCGTCAGAATCAACAAGAGTCCAGTTGTTAAGATTTCCGCTTGAGAAATCGTCAGAGAAATAAGTTTGAGCCTGAGCATTGAGACCTAATGCGCAAGCTGACATGAAGCATAGAATTTTTTTCATAAGTTTTCTTTTTAGTTCTGTTCCAAATGTAACATTATTTTAATCAGATTAACATAAAAATAACAAACCACTCTTGAAATCCTATGAGAGTATGATGAATGACAGATGAAGGGGTGGAATGTTAAAAAGAGGTTCAATTTTTGTTATATTTGTATAATATAAATCAGATAGTTTGTTGATATGAAGAATACATTACTTTACGCTTTTACACTCCTTTTCTCCTTTGCTGCTTCAGCCCAGAGTTCAGGAGTTTTTATTCACCTTGAAAGTGACCCAAATGTTGCTTACAATGGTCAGACAGTTACCATATCAGGGACAGAACAATTAGTATACGCAAATTTGTATGTCCAGAATATTAGTGGAGCAACAAAACAATATAAGTGGGAACGGGTAAAATTGGATCTGTCGTCCCCTGCTTTTACAGATCAGTTGTGTGATAATGAAATTTGCTTCGACTGTAATGGGGATCCCTGGATTCGACCGTTTTTCTATGAGTTAGATGATACGGATTCAACTTTGTTCCAGCCAAAAATGTTTTTTAATGGTGGAGGAGGTTATGCCCGGTTCAGATACTATATTCTAGATGAGAATGAAGATCGTATTGATTGGGTTACAGTTGAGTTTACATCAACGCTTTCGTCAGGGGAGGAAGCGTTGGAAAATGTTGAAGTATATCCAAATCCGTCATCAGGTATGGTGACAGTTAAAAATGCTTCTGAAGGGGCTTCTTTTGAAGTGCTTGATATGTTAGGTAAGGTTGCTTACACAGCGTCTTTAAGTGCCGCTTCGCAAAAAGTTAATTTATCTGATTTGCCGGACGGAGTATACTTCTATGTCATTAAAGATAAGAGAGGGAATACGCTTCCTGCAAGAAAATTGATTATTAGAAAGCAGTAATATTAGGGTTAATATTGTAAAGCTGAGACCGACCTTGTTAGGGTCGGTCTTTTTTATTTCTTTTTATATGTGTTTCAAAAGGTTGTGTCTGAATGTCTCAATACCTTTTGTAGCAGTTTCCTTGATATGTATGTAATTGGAATCAATAGGAATTGCTTTGGGGTCAATTGCGTAACAGATGCAATCAGGTTGACAAAAATGGATCAGCCCCGCGGCAGGATAAACCTGTAATGAAGTACCGATAATAAGAAACACATCAGCAGTAGAAACTATTTCTGCGGCGTGGGATAATAAAGGCACTTCTTCTCCAAACCAGACGACGTGTGGTCGGAGTTGATAACCTTCGGGGCATAGATCACCGGGGTTAAGTTCATCACCTTCGATCTCATAATAGGCTGTTTCCTGTTTAGGTCCGCTGCTTTTTGATTTGGTAATTTCACCATGGAGGTGAATGACATGTGTGCTTCCTGCGCGCTCATGAAGATTGTCAATGTTTTGAGTGATAACGGATACGGAGAAATCCTTTTCGAGTTCAGCAATTACTTTATGGGCGATGTTAAAGGTTGCTGTATTATTAATTCGTCGTCGGATATTGTAAAAGTCCAGTACTGATTCCGGGTCTTTCGACCAGGCTTCTGGCGTTGCGACGTCCTCTATTTTATAATTTTCCCATAAACCACCATTGTCACGAAATGTTCCCAGTCCGCTTTCGGCGCTGATTCCGGAGCCGGATAGTACAACGAGTTTCTTTTTCATGCTACAGGAGTTCTTTTGGTTTTATTCAATCAAAGCGAAAGATATTTAATTTTATTTCACGAAAAAAGAACTAAGCTCTCCATTGTTAGGCAATTTTTATAATTTTACCCTCTTGAATTATCCGTAAAAGGAGTTTTATTATGGCGAAAATTAGAAAGCAAGAGGCGTTAGATTATCACTCAACCGGAAGACCGGGAAAAATTGAAGTTATTCCATCCAAACCATACTCCTCGCAGCGTGATTTGTCGTTGGCATATTCACCCGGAGTGGCTGAACCATGTCTTAGAATAGCAGACAATAAAGAAGATGTATATAAATATACGGCAAAGGGGAATTTAGTTGCGGTAATTTCCAACGGTACAGCGGTTTTAGGATTGGGAAATATAGGGCCGGAAGCTTCCAAGCCGGTTATGGAAGGAAAAGGACTTCTGTTTAAGATCTTTGCAGACATTGACGTGTTTGATATTGAAGTTGACGCTTCGGATCCCGAACAATTTATTCAGACAGTAAAAGCAATTGCACCGACTTTTGGTGGAATCAACCTGGAAGATATTAAAGCTCCGGAAGCTTTTGAAATAGAAAGAAGGCTAAAAGAAGAATTGGATATTCCGTTGATGCACGACGATCAGCATGGAACGGCAATTATTTCCTCTGCAGCTCTGTTAAATGCTTTGGAGCTGGCAAAGAAAAAGATAGGGAGAGTTAAAATTGTAGTGAGTGGTGCAGGTGCTTCGGCAATTTCCTGTGCAAAGCTATATGTCGCGTTGGGAGCAAAACGCGAAAATATATTCATGTTTGACAGTAAGGGGTTAATAACCAAAAACCGCGAAGGATTAGATGAGCATAAGTCACTATTTGCCTCGCACGCAAAAGACCTTACACTTGATCAGGCATTAAAAGGAGCAGATGTATTCCTGGGTCTTTCGAAAGGGAATATTGTGTCTAAGGATATGATTAAATCAATGGCGAAAGATCCTATCGTATTCGCTCTTGCCAACCCTGATCCGGAAATTGCTTACAGGGATGCAATGTCGGCACGAAAAGATTTGATTATGGCGACAGGACGTTCTGACCATCCTAATCAGGTAAACAACGTATTGGGCTTCCCGTTTATCTTCCGTGGAGCATTGGATGTTCGGGCGACTTGCATTAATGAAGACATGAAGCTGGCAGCAGTTCACGCAATTGCTGCTTTGGCAAAAGAAACAGTTCCGGAAGAAGTAAACGAAGCCTACGGAGATAAAAATATTTATTTTGGAAGAGAGCAGTTTATTCCGAAACCACTTGACCCCCGTCTTATATACTATGTTGCACCAGCAGTAGCGAAAGCGGCAATGGAATCAGGTGTTGCGCGCTCTCCGATAAAAGATTGGGATGCTTACGAAGCAGAACTGAAGAACAGGCTTGGGTTGGACAATAAATTTGTTCGGAATATTACCGAAAAAGCTACCCGAAACCCAAAACGTGTTGTATTTGCGGAGGCTGATAACTATAAGATTTTAAAGGCGGCACTTACTGCTTATGAAGAGGGAATCGCGACTCCTATTTTACTAGGGAAAAGAGAGCGTATCCTTGCTACAATGGAGGAGAACAATATTGAAATGCCGGATGTGCTAATTGTTGACCCGAAGTCAGAAGATCAGGAAGAGAAAAGAAATGAATTCGGCCAGGCATTTTTCGAGAAAAGAAAACGAAAAGGGGTTACCGAATACGAAGCGATCCAACTTATGAGAGACCGAAATCATTTCGGTGCTATGATGGTTGAAAAAGGAGAGGCAGATGCAATGATTTCGGGGATTACAAGAAACTATAAAGATGTAATTCGCCCGGCTCTCCAGATTGTGGGAGTAGAAAAAGATGCAGGACGTGTTGCCGGAATGTATATCCTTATGACCAAAAGAGGTCCGATGTTCCTGGCGGATACAACAGTTAATGTGGATCCGACAGCGGAAGACATTGCGACAATTACAGAGTTAGTAGCAAAAACGGTAAGAAGATTTAAAGTAACGCCGAAAATCGCTTTGTTAGGTTATTCGAACTTCGGATCAGCTCCGGGGAAAGACCCGAATAAGATGAGAGATGCTGTAGAGATTCTGCACGAACGTAACCCCTCGTTGTGTGTGGATGGTGAGGTGCAGGCAAATTTTGCGTTGAACAATGAATTGATGCAGGAGAAATTTAGCTTCTCGACATTGGCTAATAAATCGGTGAATACATTGATTTTTCCTAACCTTTCTTCAGGAAATATTGCCTATAAAATGATGCAGGAGATGACAGAAGCGGAAGCAATTGGTCCGGTACTACTTGGTTTGAAAAAATCAATTCACGTACTTCAATTGGGATCGTCTGTTCGGGAAATTGTCAATATGGTGAAAATTGCAGTCGTAGACGCACAAAGTAAATAACACTATGATTACGCATCTCAGAGGAAGATTAATCGAGAAAAACCCGACACATTTGGTAATAGAATGTGTCGGTGTGGGGTATGCTGTTAAGATTTCATTGAACACGTATGCAACCCTGTCTTCTGATGAAAATATTTTTATTTACACGCATCAGATATTCAGAGAGGATGCTCAGATTTTGTTCGGTTTTCATTCGACAGAAGAGCGGGAAATGTTTAACCATCTGATCAGTGTTTCGGGAATTGGACCAAACACAGCTATTCTGATGCTTTCGGCACTTTCTCCGGAAGAGATCGCTCATGCCATCCAAACCGAAGATGTGAAGACAATCAAAAGTATCAAAGGTATTGGCGCCAAGACAGCTGAGCGTGTTATTATTGACCTACGTGATAAGGTTGTGAAAATGGAATTTACTTCGAATAATATTTTCACACAGAACAATACAAAACGATTTGAGGCGTTAACTGCATTAATTGCTTTGGGATTTGATAAGAAAATTGCGGAAAAAGCACTGGATAAAGTGTCTGCTTCAGAGGAAGATACCGTCGAAGTGTTAATTCGGGAAGCATTAAAAATACTGTAGGAGAAATTGTACATTGTTAAGAACCTCATAGAAAACTACTTTAACCTACGATACGTGTATGTATTGTTGGTGATGTTGGTCATTTCGGGATCTTCTTGGGCGAAGGAGTTTATCCCGAAAATTTATCTGGATTCACCGGAAGTTAATCTGCCGTTTCCAATTGAGGAACATCAGGATCCTACACAGAATAATTCCCAGAGTTTTGATCTGGGATTGCCCAGTAATGTCACTACTACTATAGAGTACGATCCTGTTTCAGGGAAATATGTATTTAAAGAAAAAGTAGGAAACAATATCAATCTTCGCCCTTCTTCCATGATGACGCTTGAAGAATACCTTCAGTACCAGCAGGAAAAGGAAATGGAAGAGTACTGGAAAGATAGAATAGCCCAGGAAAATGAAGAAAATCAATTTCTTATACCGCCTCTGAAAATCAAGGGAGAGGCGTTTCGCAATATTTTTGGGAGTAACGAGATCAATATCCGCCCGCAGGGTTCTGTGGAGTTGTCTTTCGGAGCGAATTCTTCGCGATACGACAACCCGGTTCTTCCGGAGAATCAACGAAAAATGTCACGATTTGATTTTAACCAGAGAATCCAGTTAAATCTTGTTGGACAGGTCGGAACAAAGTTGAAGCTGACCACAATGTACAATACTGAGGCAGCGTTTGATTTTGAAAATGTCACAAAGCTGGAGTACACGGGAGATGAAGATCAGATTATCCAGAAAATTGAAGCGGGTAATGTGAGTATGCCTTTAAATACCTCTTTAATTCAGGGGGCACAGGCACTGTTTGGGGTAAAGACACAATTGCGATTCGGAAAATTAACCGTAGACGCTATCGCTTCTCAATCACGAGGGCAGAAACAGGAAATAAATATTTCAGGTGGAGCACAGGTACAGAAATTTGATGTAAAAGCGGATAACTATGAAGCCAACCGTCACTTTTTCATAAATCATTATTTCTATGATCACTATGATGAGGCAATGGCACAACTTCCGATTGTCAATACGCCCGTTAATATTACACGTATGGAGGTGTGGGTTACCAACCGCCAGAACAATACGGATAATACGAGAAATATTATAGCCTTTTCCGATTTGGGAGAAGCAAAGCAGGAGAATTTTCAAGGAAATGTAACAAGTACTTCTTCTTCGGAACTTCCGGACAATGCTGCAAACGATTTATACGATTGGGCAACAGGGAATGCTCTGCTAAGAAGCTTTTCGAATGCTGTTACAGCACTTTCATCACAGGCAGCTTCACCCGGACCTTTTCAACAATCTTTTGACTACGAGAAAGTAGAAAATGCTCGAAGACTAAGTGAGCAGGAATATACATACAATGCTTTATTGGGGTATATCTCACTAAACATGCCACTGAATAATGATGAGGTTTTGGCTGTTGCCTACGAATATACCGTGCAAGGTCGAACTTATCAGGTAGGAGAATTTTCTACAGATGGTATTGAGGGACAAAACGCTTTGTACCTGAAAATGTTGAAATCGACAATTTTGAGTCCGAGAATGAAAATCTGGGATCTCATGATGAAAAACGTCTACTCAATTGGAGCTTATCAGTTGACACAAGCCGATTTCAGAATGGATTTGTGGTACAATAATCCGGAAACATCTTTGCCTGTGAATTTTATGCCTTATTCGGGTGTAGATGAAACACTATTGGTGCAGTTACTGGAAATGGATAAGCTGAATCAGAATAACCAGCCTTTTCCGGATGGGGTGTTTGATTTTGCTGCATTAGCTCAAAATGGAAACCGTTTCGAAAACGGGGGTACGATTAACCCGAAGAATGGACGAATTTACTTTTCGACAGTAGAACCTTTTGGTAAAACATTATACGATAAACTGGTGGATGGAGGGATTGCCCCTAATCAGGCTTCCAGAATCGCCTATACGGAACTCTATGATTCGACATTGATTGCGGCTCAAATGCTACCGAGTAAAAATAGATTTAGCTTTAAAGGAGAGTATAAATCCTCAGTGAGTTCGGATATCCCTTTGAATGCGTTGAATATACCTGAGGGTGCCGTATCGGTTACTGCCGGAGGAATTCGCTTACAAGAAGGGACGGATTATACCGTTGATTATAACCTGGGAAGAGTAAAGATTCTGAATTCTTCCATTCTGGAATCGAATACGCCTATAAAAGTGTCCATAGAGAGTAATTCTATTTTTGGATTCCAGCAAAAGAATTTCATGGGAACCCACTTCAACTACCGGGTTAATAAAGATTTTAATATAGGTGCCACCTGGGTACACTCCAAGGAAAAACCCTTAACCCAAAAAGTAAATATTGGGGATGAACCCTATAGTAATCACATGATAGGGTTAAATATTGATTACCGTACAAATGCTCCTTTCCTGACGAGGTTAGTAGATCTTCTGCCTATCATTTCTACAAGCGCTCCATCTTCGATTACTTTTAGGGGAGAAGGAGCGTATCTTATTCCCGGAACGCCGAGAGGAATAGGTAAAGGAGGAGTGTCTTATGTCGATGATTTTGAAGGTAGTCAGAGTACGATAGACATTCGTACACAAAGCATGTGGAAACTGGCGTCTGTACCTCAGGGGCAGCCGGATCTGTTCCCGGAAGGAAACCTGAAAAATGACCTTTCTGCCGGGTATAAACGATCTTTGTTGGCCTGGTATACTATTGATCCGCTTTTCTATCAGAATAATTCGTTAACACCTGCACACATTCAGGAAGATCCTTCGATGTTGGATGATGCACGGATGCGAATTGTAATGCAGACCGAACTGTTCCCGAATATTCAATTACAGCAGTTTACCTTTAATAACATTCCGACACTTGATCTTGCGTATTACCCGAAAGAAAGGGGGATGTACAACTACGATACAACCGCCAATCTGACACTTGATGGATTGTTCTCTGATCCACAGGCAAGATGGGGAGGAATAATGCGTTCACTTTCTACCACGAACTTTGAACAGGCAAACATTGAATTTATCCAGTTCTGGATGCTTGATCCGTTTAACGATGATCAGGAGGCGGTAAACCAAGGTGCTCATTCAGGAGGAGATTTGTATTTCAACCTGGGGAATGTGTCCGAAGATATCTTGCCGGATTCACGTAAAAGTTTTGAGAACGGGTTGCCAGCCGGACCAGATGACCCGCAGGGAAATACAGACCTGACGGTTTGGGGACGAGTGTCAACTGACCAGACAGTAGTTAACGCTTTTGACAATGATCTGTCGGCAAGAGAGAACCAGGACGTTGGTCTTGACGGATGGGGAAATACAGATGAGAGAGAGTTCTATCTGGGGTATGTCAACTGGGTGGAAAGTAACGGAGTACTGAGTGCGGAAACTAAAGCTAGAATGCTGGCGGATCCATCCTCAGATGACTTTAACTATTATAGAGATGACCAATACGATGAGGAACGTTTGAACATACTTGAACGTTATAAGCGATACAATGGTCATGAAGGAAACTCACCAACGTCTGAGATGTCAGCTGAACAGAACGCTGATGGTTATATGACATTGGCTACAAACTCACCGGATATTGAGGACATAAACCAGGATAACAACCTGTCAGAATCCGAAAGCTATTTCCAGTATAAGGTCAGTTTACGCCCGAACGATATGGTAGTTGGTAAAAACCATATAACAAGTGTTTCGGAAGTAACTACACCAGCTGGAAAAGTTGAAAAATGGTATCAGTTTCGTGTTCCGGTTTCTCTTCCGGACAAAGCAGTCAATGGAATTTCAGACTTCAGATCCATTCGTTTTATGCGGATGTTTCTGAAGGAATGGGACGAAGAAGTTGTTTTGCGTTTTGCACGATTGGAACTGGTGCGTGGAGAATGGAGACGATATAACCAAAGTCTGGTAGAACCGGGAGATGTGGTTCAGGTGGATCCAAACCTGACAACATTCAATATTAATGTTGTGAATGTGGAGGAGCATGACCAGAGAGAACCAATTAAATACGAAGTTCCTCCGGGAATCCAACGTGAGATTGATCCGGGACAGGTACAAACCCGTCAGTTGAACGAACAATCCATGAGCTTACAGGTTTGTAATTTGCAGGATGGGGATGCTCGTGCCGGTTTCAGAAACGTAACCTTTAACCTGAACAACTACAAGAAGCTGAAAATGTTCGTTCATGGAGAAGAGGTTGATCCTTCAACTCCTCTTTCGGATGATGATGTAACAGTATTTATTCGTTTGGGAACGGATTTGACGGATAATTATTACGAATACGAACTACCTCTGAAACTAACTCCATGGGGAGCAACAAGTGCAGAAGCGATCTGGCCGGAGGCAAATAATGTAGAGATTGTATTTGAAGATCTGACAAACCTGAAGAAAGGACGTAATGAGCTTATGGAAGCGGCTAACCCTACTGTAAGCATGAACGTTATGTATTACGAGCCGGTACCAAGTGATCCTACAAAACGAATAGGAGTAAAGGGTAGCCCTAACCTACAGGATCTGAGGACGATAATGATTGGTGTAAGAAATCCGAAAAGTAATGGAGATAACCCATGGAAACCGGATGATGGATTGCCAAAGTGTGCCGAGGTATGGGTAAATGAGCTGAGATTAACAGACTTCATTAGCGAAGGTGGTGGAGCAGCTGTTGCAAGTCTGCAACTGCAACTTGCGGATTTTGCAAATGTATCGATGTCGGGGAATTACTCAGGACTGAACTGGGGTAGTATTGACAGCCGTGTTCAGGACAGACAGCGGGACACCCGAATGGGATTTGATTTTAATACCAATATGCAGCTGGGACAATTCTTTGGTAAAAAAGCCCGAATCAATGTTCCTTTCTTTTTCTCTTATTCAGTTGGTGTGATTAACCCGGAATTTGATCCATACAATCCGGATATAAAGCTGTCGGAGTATGACCTTAATGAAAGAAGAGAAAGAGCCAAAAGAGGTCAGGATTTTACAGAAAGAAAAGCATATAATTTCACCAACGTTCGTAAGGAAAGAAAACAAGGAAAGAAAGCACGTTTCTGGGATATTGAGAATATTTCACTTACATACGGATATAATGAGGATCTGCACAGAGACTTCAATATTGAGTATGACAGAACAAAGGTATGGCGGGGAGGTATTAATTATAATTTCAATGCGAACCCGTTCTTGTGGGAACCTTTTAAGAATGTTAAGGCACTACAGAAATCCAAATGGTTGGCACTCATAAAAGAAGCAGGGATTTATCTCGGCCCTAAAAGTGTAACGATAAACAATGCACTGTTGCGTACATACAATGAACGTTTGGTTAGAAATAACCTGTCTTCGTTTGAGTTTGATCCGGTGTATGTGAAAAACTTCACCTGGGCACGAAACTACATATTGAAGTACGATATTACAAAGAATCTGAAGTTTGACTTTGCTGCAAATAATAATTCCATCTTCACAGAGCCGGATGGTCAGATTGATAAAAAAGCAGACCCAGAGAATTATCAGCTGTTTAAAGATTCTATTCGTCGTCAGTTGGGTACGGGAGGTACAACAATGAACTACAATCACTCCTACAATATTTCTTATAATATTCCCTTCAATAAGATTCCTGCTTTGGACTGGGTTACATCCAATATCCGCTACTCGGCAGGGTATGACTGGCAAAGAGCACCGCTGGGACAATCTGACTTTGGAAATATTATTCAGAATAACAGAAACCTGAACATGACAGCTCAACTTAACTTTGTAAATCTTTACAATAAGGTTGGGTTCTTCAAAAAAATCAACAATGGAGGTGGTCGTTCAGGAGCTATTCAACAACGACGAAGCGCAGCAGTAAACAGAGGTGGAGCAAGACAGGGAGGAAGAAATTCTTCCGGTGATACAGGTGGATTCCTCGGATGGAAGATTGACAGGCTGAAGAGCAAGATTCAGAAAGAACAAGGAAAAATTCAGGACCTTGAAACGTTCAGAACACCATCTCAGGATTTAATTGACTCATTGGGTCAGGAGACAATTGATGATAAGCAAGAGACAATCAGTTCAAGAGAAGAGAAGGTTAAGACACTTGAAGAAAAGCTGAAAGAGAAAGAGGAATTGGCTCGTCAAAAGGCAGAGAATAAAGATAAGCCGGTTCATCCTGTACTTGGCTTTGCGGGAAGATTATTAATGACCTTGAGGAATGTTTCAGGTACCTACTCCGTAAATGACGGAACTTTGTTGCCGGGTTACAATCAGCAGACCAGTTTGCTCGGGTTTAATAATTCGTTTAAAGCTCCTTCCGCAGGTTTTGTATTCGGACAGCAGGAAAGAACAATCTGGGGACAAGATAATGGAAGAGATTTTGCGCAAGAAGCAGCTGATAATGATTGGTTAGTTAGGAACAGCAGATTGAATACACAGCATGCTATGACGCATAACCAGACGATTACCGGTAGAGCTACGCTGGAGCCGATCAGAGATTTGCGTATTGACCTGACGATCAACAGAACATTTTCGGAGAATCAGTCTGAGTTCTTCAGATGGAATGACTCGTTGAGTATACATGAAACACAAAGCCGTTTCACAACGTCCAATCTTACGTATTCAACGATTTCTATTGGTTCTGCATTTACAGCAATGTCCGGTAGATACCAGTCGCGAACATTTGACCAGATGCGGGAATATCGTCAGGATGTATCAGAACTACTTGGATCGGAGAATCCTAATTCATCACCTGATGGAAGCGGATTCTATTCGGGATATAGCGGGAATCAGCAGGATGTTGTTATCGGGGCTTTCCTGGCGGCTTATACAGGAACCGGGGTGAACAATAAGTCGAAGAATCCGTTGAAAAACATTCCTCTTCCTAACTGGTCAATTACCTATGACGGAGTATCCAAGTTCAAATTTATGCGTAAAGTCGTTCGTAACTTTGTAATCAAGCACAGCTATAGTTCAACGGTTACAATGGGAGGAATGCAAACCAACCTGAATTACGGTGAAGATGGAAGTGGAAATGCGATCGAACGGGATTTGAATAATAACTTTATTTCCTCGATGCAGGTACAGAACGTTAGTATATCGGAACGTTTCTCTCCTCTGATCGGGTTTGACGCAACCTGGTTGATTAAGAAAAATGGGTTGATTACGAAGTTTGAGTACAAAAGAGACCGTTCTGTAGGGTTGTCTCTGGCGAATAATCAGGTAACGGAAATTTTTGGAACAGAATGGGTAATCGGAACCGGGTATAAATTCGGAAATGTTAAGTTACCCTGGTTCAAGTTGAACAATCGACCGATTGTATCTGACCTGAACTTCCGTTTTGACCTGACGATCCGTGATAATGTAACTGTAATCAGAAAAATAGTTGAAAACACAAATCAGGCAACAGCAGGTCAGAATGTGATCTCTATACGTTCCTCGCTGGATTATAATATAGGACGTAATCTTACGGCACAGATTTATTATGATCAGATGATCACAAATCCTAAAATTGCGACTTCTTATCCAACAGGAAATATGAACTGCGGTATTCGCCTGAGAATTAATTTAGGAGGGTTATAATATGAAATTTCGCCTTGCTGTTCCTGAAGATTCTGTAGCTATACACGAATTAATTATTGAACTTGCAGTATACGAGAAAGAGCCGGATGCCGTAAGTACTACCCCGGAACAATTATTGATTGACTTGTTTCAGGAAAAGAGATGTTTTGCTTTTGTTGCTGAAAATGAACACGGAAAAATAGTAGGATTTGCCTTGTATTACTTTGGGTATTCAACCTGGAAAGGAAGAACGATTTATCTTGAAGATCTCTATGTTCAGCCGGAATACCGAAAAGACGGAGTGGGAGGTGAACTTTTTGATCGTGTTGTAGAAGAAGGAAAGAAGCAGGGAGCAAAGAGAATGGACTGGCAGGTACTGGAATGGAATACGTCAGCCATTGAGTTTTACAACAAAAAAGGAGCTTTGCTCGACGACGAGTGGATAAACGGACGTTTATTCTTCTAAGAACTTTTTTCGTTGTACTTTGTTCCAAATAAAAGCTTCTTGGATATGAACAGGATCATTTTGATAGCAGGTGGAACTGGTTTGATTGGAACACGTTTAGTCAAAGAACTGGAGAGGAATACCCATAAGGTTCGAATTCTGACAAGAAATAAAAAGAAGTGTGATCAGCAAAAGTTCTTTTTCTGGAACCCGGATACGAAAGAATTGGATACAAATGCTTTGACGGATGTCGATACAATTATTAATCTGGCCGGAGCAGGAATTGCTGATAAACGATGGACATCCGAACGAAAACGGGAACTGATTGACTCCCGTGTTAAACCGGCTCTCTTTCTGGAATCATATGCCAACAAAATGCCTGATTTGAAACAGTATATCAGTGCATCCGGAATTAACTGTTATCCGATTGATGAAAATTCTCATTCTGAAAAGGATGCTTATGGCTCTGATTTCCTTTCGAATGTTGTGAGAGAATGGGAACAGGCAGCTAAATCATTTGAAAAATATTGTCCGGTAACATTGGTTCGTATTAGTACCGTGTTAACACAATCCGGTGGTGCATTGGAGAAAATGGCATCCCCTTTTAAGCTATACGTAGGTTCTCCGCTTGGAAATGGACAACAACCAATGTGTTGGGTTCATCAGGATGATTTGATCCGGGCATTTGTGTACCTGATGGAGCATGAGTTGGGAGGTGTTTACAATGTGAGTGGAGAACAGGTGACAAACAAAGAATTTTCCAGAGCTCTCGCAAAATGTTTACACAAACCGATATTGCCTTTTGGAGTTCCCGGTTTCGTCCTGAAATTAGTATTGGGGCAGATGAGTGAAATATTACTGAAAGGACCTAAAGTAGATACCTCTAAATTGCGAGAAACAGGATTCAGGATGAAATATGAAACTATTGAAGAAGCATTGAATAATCTCATTCCTGCGTAGTATATTGGTTAAAACTTTAACAGTTTCTGCCGAATTCATAAAACTCAATTACTGATTAGTGATATATTTCAAGTACTTGGTTATTTTTGTACAAACGACTTCTCATGGAAATGACACCGGAAATACAGAAAAAGCTCCAATTGCTTGAAGAGAAATATACCTCCATAGGACAACCTACGGAAAGTTATCTCGAAGGTCTTTTATATGCTAATCCATTAGGATACTGGGATTATATTATGACAGATACTCTGTTGTCATTGCAAAACCCCAGAACTGACTTTCCGGATGAGCTTATTTTTATCATGTATCACCAGATTACAGAACTGTATTTTAAACTGTCTCTCAGCGAGTTGAAGCAGATTGCATACAATGGTAAAAAGATATCTGACCTGGGACAGGATAAAGGGTGGAATGAAAAGCTGGATGTTCAATTCTTTACCGAACGATTGCGAAGAGTTAATGCCTACTTTGAAGCATTAACCAAATCTTTTGATATCATGATAAAGGGAATGGAACCGGAGCAGTTCCTTAAATTCCGGATGGCGTTACTTCCTGCCAGTGGTTTTCAGAGTGCGCAGTACAGAATGATTGAGATTTGTTCTACTGATCTGATCAATATTGTTACTTTGCCAAAAAGGGAAGAATTAGCATCAGCTACAGTCGAAGATAAGTTTGAATACATCTACTGGAAAGAGGGAGCTACAGAACTCGAATCCGGCGCAAAAACACTTACTTTAAAACATTTTGAACAAAAATATACGGACCAGTTGTTGAAGTTGGCACGTGAATTTGAAACAAGAAACATCTGGCAAAAATACCAGGAAATTGAGTCTGCCGGAGAGGTGACAGATGCGTTGCGAAAAGAAATGCGACAACTGGATGTCAATGTAAATATCAACTGGCCTTTAGTACACTATAAATCTGCGGTTCGGTATTTGACAAAAGATAATTCAGATGATACTCCTGCTACAGGCGGTACAAACTGGCAGAAATACCTGCCTCCACGCTTTCAGAAACGTATTTTTTACCCAAATTTGTGGTCAGATGAAGAAAAAGACAATTGGGGAAAAAGTTGGGTGGATGAAGTACTGGCAAAGTAGTTTAGTTGTTATACTGATACTGGTTTCGGCATGTACTTCTGATGCAAAAGTACTAACGGAGGATGCAGATAAAAAATCAGAAGAGACGGTTGTTCGTGAACCTGAGACAAAATTCGGGATCAATATTGATCGGTATACGCTGAAAGAAGGAGTCGTAGAAGAAGGATGGACACTTTCTCATCTGTTAGCTCCATTCGGTATTGATCATACATCAATTATGAAGGCGGATGCAGCAGGTCGGGATTCTCTGGTCGGGTTAAAGTATATTGTTGCGGGAAAACCTTTTACAGCTTTTATTCCGAAAGAGGATACATTAGGAAAGGCAGATTTTATTGTTTACGAATCAAGCATCACAGATTATTTCATCTTTGATTTTACAGATAGCCTGTCGGTAAAAAGATTTGAAAAACCGATAGATATCGAGCGTAAAACAATTATCGGAGAGATTGTCAAGAACTCGAATCTTACAGAAACGATTAATCAACAGACCGGGAACATTGCACTTACAGGAGAATTGGCAGAGTCAATTGCAGGAATTTTTGCCTGGAGTATAGACTTTTTTAAGCTACAGGCAGGAGATCGGTTTAAGGTGATTTATGAAGAAAAAAGTGTGGAGGGAATTCCTTTTGGAATGGGAAGAGTAGAGGCGGTTGTTTTTGAACACTGGAAAACGCCGAACTATGCGTTCTATTTTGCACTGGACTCGGTTCATGTAGAAGGATATTATGATGAAACGGGGAAAGAAATGAAGAGACCATTCTTAATGGCTCCGGTTAAGTTTTCACGTATAAGTTCGGGATTTACCTCCCGACGTTTCCACCCGGTACAAAAGAGATACAAAGCACACTTGGGTACAGATTATGCTGCCCCCACAGGAACTCCCATTTTTAGTACGGCTGATGGTACTGTTATTGAAGCTACAAGAAGCCAGTTTAACGGAATTTATGTAAAGGTTCGTCACAATGATGTTTATATGACACAATATCTGCATATGAGTCGTATTGAAGACGGAATTCGTCCGGGAGTAAGGGTGAAGCAGGGACAGACCATTGGCTACGTAGGGAGTACAGGACTGGCAACGGGACCACATGTCTGTTATCGTTTCTGGAAAAATGGTAAACAAGTCGACCACAGATCGCAAAAACTACCGAAGTCAGAACCGTTAAAAAAAGAAGTATTACCGATCTATCTTGAAAGTATTAAGGAGGTTAAGGAAGAGATGGATAACCTGTCCTGGGGACGGAAGAAGTAAAGTGATATTTGTCACTTTTTAATCGTACTACAATTTGTACCTTTGAGGTGTAGTAAAACGGAATATCATGGGTTACAAAGAAAGCTTATTTTACAGCGTATTCAAGGGGAAATGTCCCGTTTGTCATGAAGGAGATGTGTATCAATCTAAGAAAGTTTACAACTTCAAAGAATTTGATAAAATGCATGACCATTGTAGTGTATGTGGTCATAAATATGAAATAGAAAATGGCTTTTTCTACGGAGCTATGTACGTTTCTTATGCTATGACTGTAGCTTTTTCTGTAGCTATTTTTATTCTTACCTACTGGTTCTGGCCGAATGCGGATTATTACAATTACATTATAAACATTGTTTTGGGTGTTTTTATCCTTGCACCTGTTACTTTCCGGGGAAGTCGTTTGATCTGGATGAATTTTTTCTCAAAATATAATCCGGAAGCTAAAAAAGCTAAAGAAAAAACGACTGAAATAGGAAGTGAGAAACTAGCCAATTAACTTTGCAGAAGAAATAAGTGATACTATGAGTGAGTTTAAGGAGATTATCAGAGGCGAAGTTCCTGTGCTAGTTGAGTTTTATGCGGATTGGTATACGCCTTGCGAAGAGACGTTGTCTTATTTGGATGAGTTGAAACAGGAATACGGGCATACAGTTCGATTTCTGAAAGTAGATGCGGATAAAAATCAAGATGCTACGGCAAAATATAAGGTAATAGGTGTTCCATCTTTTTTATTGTTTAAAGAGGGGCAGATTTTGTGGCGTACGCAGGGTGTCCTGTCCAGATTTGAATTAAAACAAGCTATTGAAGAAGCTTTATTAGAGGAAAAACAAAGACAGGAAATCGATGGATGATGAAATTGATTATTCAGATAATGGGATAAAGAAAAAGGGATGTTGTAAAACATCCCTTTTTCTTTTGTAAGCTTATTTTACTATCGGATGAAGATTTTCTGTTGTGCACTTGTATGAGCAGATTGTACAACAACAAGGTAAACTCCATTCGGGAAATCAATATTAATAGTTGTTACAGCATTTGGAGTAACAGCTGTTTCTTTTACCTGACGTCCATCTACAGTGTAAATAGATGCCTTCTCACCTTTAAACGAAGAATTTGTAAGATCAAGGTAAAGCTTTTCATTATTTTGGTAAACAACGATGTCTGATTCTTCAAACTCAGAAATACCACTCGTTGATGCAACGTTAATTTGCACCTCATTCGAAGTAACAATTTCTCCGGCGAAGTTAGATTCACAAATCACATAATAGGTTCCTGCAGTTGCGAAAACAGGTGTGTAGCTGGTTGCGAACTCATCGGATAGAAATGACATATATCCTGATCCTGATGTTGTTGAATACTTCCACTCTCTTGAAGATGCCGCAGCTGGCGTTTCAGCTACAGTAAGTGTAGTTCCCGACTCATTTACATCCAGATTTTGAGCAGTATTTGGAGTAACGGTAGCTATATTGGGAATGGTTTCACTCACGTGAATCGCTACTTCGTCTGAAGTAACCGTTTCCCCGCCAAAAGTTGACTCACAAACTACATAGTAAGTTCCCGTAGCATTGAACTGGGGAGTGTACGTAGCTCCTGTTTCAGGAGAACCAAACGAAGTATATCCCGATCCGGAAGTAGTTGAAAACTTCCATTCTCTGGTGATGGTTGCATCTTGTGAAGCTGCATTGGCTACTTCAGTAGCAGTTAGTAGAGTTCCTGCTTCATCAACAAGTAAGTATTGATCTGTTGCGGGTGTAATTGTTACTGTATTTGGGTTGTAAATTAATTCTACATCATCTACATACAGGGTACTGTTTGTGGAACCGGACCCTGGTATATTACTACTCGTCATACTGAGAAGAATGTAAGCTGGACTTACCCCATTAGCAGCATATGTTGCATAATCAAAAGGGATTGAAATCCTTTGCCATCCATTTGTAGAGGTGAACTCACGTGTAGCATTAGCTGCAATATTTGAGGAGCCGTTATTGTCGTTAGAGTAAGGATCTTTCTGGTCATAGTCTCCATGTAAACTTGTTGCAATTCTTGCAAGATCGCTTCCGTTTCCGGAGCTATAATCTGCCCATACAACTATAGAGTCGGGATAATAAGGCATAGGAGTATTAAAGGAAGCGTTTGAACGTATAGTGGAATTGTATCCTTCACTAGGATCAGTAGAAGGAGCATTTACCTGACCGTTTGTGAAAACTCCATTCACAGTAGTTCCAAAGTAAGATGATGTTCTTATTCGAACACTATAGCTCCCAGAGTGGGTGTTTGAGGACTCCCTAAATATTGTCTGAGGTCCAAGTGATGCGAAACCGTTTCCTGTTTTGTTTGAGTTCCAGGTAGTAGGTTCTTCATCAGAATCCCCCACATTCTCCCATGTTTCAAATCCTGAATTAGGAAATTGTTGTGCCACAATGTTTCCTGTGAAAAGCAAGATAGTTACATATTGTAAAGCTCTTTTCATGATTTCTATTTTTTTAATTAGAGCAAATTTAACCCAAAAACTCAATTAACAAAAAAGCGAGACAAAATTTGCCTCGCTTTTCATATGTTCTGATTTTTTATTTACTTAAATCTTTCCGGCAATCGCTTCGGAAACGTTAATGATATGATCCCCAACTTTTTCACACGATGAGAATAAGTCGTTGAATGTCATTCCGGATTTGATATTGTATTCCGGAGACTCCATATTCTCAAGGTGAATGTTACGTAATTCATCACGTTTTTGGTTAATCTTATCCTCTAATTGCACTGCCAAATCAAGACGGGATTGCGTCTTTTCAGATAATAGATTTTCTACCATTACTTCAAATGCCTGATCTACTAAATCCAGCATTTCTAATAACCCCTGACGCTGCTGTGGGCTGAACCATATTTTCTCATCAGATTTTCTTTCAAGCGTCTTAGACATCTGGTAGAAAATATCCCCGATTCGTTCAAGGTCATTGGTGATGCTGTTTAGTCCTCGGATTTCCTGAGAGTTCTCTTGTGTAAGTTCTCCTTCCGATACTTTGTTAAGGTATTTGGCTACCTCAATTTCTACCCGGTCTGTAATTTCTTCATATTTCTGAATTCTTTCCAGATTACGTTTGAAAGATTTTTTATCCGGGTCAATAAGTAACTGACGGGTAAAGTGAGACATACGACTTGTGATTTCTCCAAACTTCGCCACTTCTTTTTTTGCTTCGTAAATAGAGATTTCAGGTGTGTCCACAATGTTGGTTCCGATAAACTCAAGACGGAACTCTTCGTCAATTTTCCCTTTTGATTTAACGGTTTTTTCAGCCAGATTTACCAGTTGAGGAACAAACCAGATCAGTACAAGTACGTTAATGGCATTAAATGCGGTGTGTAAAACGGCTAAACCTTCGTTGGCTAACTCAGGATTTCTTGGGTCCCATACATCATTACTAAGAATGGAAACAAGGTAACCAACAAAATCAAGAAAGAACGGGAAGATGATTATTACCCATGCTACTCCAACTAAGTTAAATATGGAGTGAATTCGAGCTGATCGCTTAGCATGAACGTTACCAACAAGAGATGCCAACTCAGCAGTAATTGTGGTACCAATGTTTTCTCCCAGAATCATTGCAGCGGCTACTTCGAAAGGAAGGATTCCTTTTGCCACCAGTGTCATGGTTAACGTCATGGCTGCAGAAGAGGACTGTACAACAATAGTAACCATAGCCCCCAGAAGAATAAACAAAATGCGCGTAAAGAAGGTAGGTTCTTTATAGGCTGTGAAGAACTGAACGAGCCCTGAGTTTTCATCTAATTCCGGTACGGCATCCTTAAGGAAACTAAGCCCCATAAAGAGAATTGAGAATCCGATAACTGCCTGAGCAAGTGCTTTCGTCTTTCCGCGATTAATAAATATCAGAGGGAAAACAAGCGCGATAAGAACGAGAGAATAACTGTCGATACTAACTTTAAATCCTACAAGTAGTACAAGCCAGGCAGTAATCGTTGTTCCGATATTTGCTCCCATCATAACCCCGGCTGATTCTCTCAGTGTCATCAAGCCGGCATTTACGAATGAAACAGTCATTACGGTTGTTACAGAAGAACTCTGAACAATAGAAGTAATTCCGAATCCGGTAAGAACTCCTTTGAAGCGGTTGGAGGTAATAGACCGCAACCAGTTACGTAGTTTTGCTCCGGCAGTTTGTTGAAGACCTTCTGACATAATCTTCATTCCGTAGATAAACAAACCAAGCGATCCGATCAGAATCAAAAGGCGGATTACACCCCATGAACGAGCTGTTTCGGTTTTGCTTTTTGCTGACCAGATTGGTTCGGCCAATGAACTATCTTTTTTAGTCAGTCCTACTCTTACAACGTAATTCTCGGCATCAATTAAGTCCGTGATTTCATAGTTAAGTGTATTGATAGGCATTGGTTCACTTACCACCCAGTCTGATCCTGTATATCCGCTTTTATTTCTTTTATCTCCTATAGCTGTATTATGAGCTACAATAACAGAGTAGTTGGATAATTGATCAATAATTTCATAATCGAGCGTCCACTGTACATTGATTGTTCCTTCTCCCGGTTTTAGATTGATGTTGTTGAACAGCTTTGATGTTTTGAAAGCCGTTTCAGCTGACCACCATTTGAAGTCTCCCTCTGTCATTTCATCTTTGACAAGAGAAGACTCGACAACGCCAAGTTTGATTAAGTAAGTTTTGTCAGGAGTAAAGCCATTCAGGAAAAACAGTCGGCTTCCGTCAATGGGTTTTACCCATGATAATTTCCATTCGGGAGTTAACAATGATCCTTCAAGTGGTTTTTCTGCAAATTGTGCAACAATTGAATACTTTCCGAAATAAGGAGTAACAAGAGAAGTATCATTCCAAAGGAGTTCCACTCCTGAGACATATTGACTCAATTCAACATTGTCAAATAAAATGTCATTGATGTTTTGTGAAGTGATCTTCTTTTCACTGACTTCCGAATCAGGTAGAACCTGTGCAACTCCGGAGAAATTAACCAGCAGTAATACTGCCAGAATACGCAAAGCAAGTCTTGCCATGTTATTTACAATTAATGGAGTGCAAATTTACTTTTTGTAAAAAGAAAGGGTTTTGACCTTATGTTAACAAAATGTTAAGTTCATGTTGAGTGGTTTTTAAGGAAATAAATAAGCTGTTTTTATGATTTTAATCTATTTATAAATAGTCTTTTATGATTTATTTAGGTTTAGAGATAAGCTGTTTTTATGTTAAGTCAGGGTTAATAAAAGTTTATAGAAAAGTTATTCAGTCTTAATTTAAGATTAAATAGGACATATTTGCACCCAAAATTTTTTGATGATGCGGATAACAAATTTCTTTTCGATTCAGGTTTTTATTATTCTTCTTCAGTTGTTTGTTTTTAAGGGAGTTGTTAGTGCCCAACAAGACTCTTTGAAAAAGAATCGTGAGAAAAGAGATTTGTATGTTCCGGATGCTCCTGTTAAGTTTGAGCCACAGAAAAAATGGTATGAACGGATTAATCTACGTGGATATGCACAGTTAAGATATAACCGGTTATTTGAGACAAACCCTGATTTGGGATGTGAACAGTGTGATAAGTCCTGGGGAAGGAACGGAGGATTTTCATTGAGACGTGCACGTGTTGTGTTTTTTGGGCAGGTACACCCGCGGGTTTACTTTTATATTCAGCCGGACTTTGCAAGTTCAGTAAATGCAAACAGCTTACATTTTCTGCAATTAAGGGATGCCTATTTTGATATCGGGTTGGATAACGATAATCAGTTCCGATTTCGTATCGGACAGACGAAAATTCCTTTTGGATTTGAGAATATGCAATCCAGTCAAAATCGATTGCCACTCGATAGGGATGATGCTTTGAACAGTGCTTTGAGAAATGAACGGGATATCGGGATCTTCTTTTATTGGGCACCAAAAAAAATCAGAAAGCGTTTTTCGATGCTTACCAGAGAGGGATATAAAGGAAGTGGTGATTATGGTGTTTTTGGACTGGGGGTATACAACGGACAAACAGCAAACCGCCCGGAACTCAATAATCAACCACATATCGTTGCGCGGCTAACCTATCCTTTTGAAATTGGAGAGCAGATTTTTGAGCCGGGAATTCAGGCGTATACGGGAAGATATACACTTAGTCCGGGAAGTGTTTCGGAAGGTGTTATACACAAAGATGATTATACATATCTGGATCAGCGAATTGCGCTTACAACAGTTCTGTATCCGAGACCTTTTGGTATTCAGGCGGAATATAATATCGGAAGAGGACCGGAGTTTAATAAAGCAACCGGGGCGATTGAACTGAATGACCTTCAGGGAGGATACATTACAATGAGCGCAAGGATCAAAGCCGGTTCACACTTTATTTATCCGTTTGTCCGTATGCAGTATTATGAAGGTGGAAAAAAACACGAAAGGGACGCGAGAAGCTATCATGTGAATGAGTATGAAATCGGTATTGAGTGGCTTCCGTACAAAAATTTTGAGTTGGTAGCAATGTATACCTTCTCCAGTCGTCGTTACGAGGATTTTGATAATCAGGATAATTTCCAAAAAGGAAGTTTGCTCCGTCTACAATTACAGGTTAATTTTTAGGAAAACAGAGATTGTTGATAATTATCATTGTATTTAAACCGCTAGTCTGTTATTTTAGCGGGAAATACAATGCTATGTATAAAATTACAATCTTTACGCTAACCTTTTTCACCCTTATTTCCTGTTCAGAAAATAAGGAAACAATTTCTCCTGAAAATACAGGTATTGTCGAAGCTGTTTATGCAAGTGCTATTCTGGAACCTTATGATTACTATAATGTGAATGCCTCAGCTTCGGGTATCTTGGAAGAGCGGTTGGTGAATGAAGGAGATACGGTTGATGAAGGGGAGTTGTTATTCCATTTGACAGACATTACTTCCCGGCTTAATGAAGAGAGTGCACGATTGTCACTTGCATTGGCCAAAGCAAATTATGAAGGAGATGGAAATCTACTTGCCGAAGTAAATGCGGAAATTCAGACCGCGAAACTCAAGTTATTAAATGATTCACTTAATTTTTTCAGACAAAAAGAACTATTCGAAAGAAATGTCGGGTCAAAAGCAGAATACGACGCACGCGAGTTAGCCTACAATGTGTCTAAAGAGCAATACGGGGTGCTTCAGAAACGAAAGAAGAGAACCGAAAAAGAATTAAAGACACAGATGAAACAGGCGCAGAATGCCCTAGAATCTTCAAATGTCAGATCGGGTGATTATACCTTGAGTAGTCGTATGAATGGGTTGGTATATGCGGTTTTTAAAGAGCCGGGGGAGTACGTTACGATGCAGGAGACGATTGCTATTGTCGGATCAGCGGATGAATTTCTGGTGGATTTATCGGTTGATGAAGTAGATATAGGACGAATCCGAAAAGATCAGAAAGTAATTGTTAAGCTGGAGGCATTTCCCAATCAGGTTTTTGAAGCGCGTGTAAGTAAGATTTTTCCGAAAATGGAAGACCGGACTCAGACTTTCAGGGTTCAGGCGGTGTTTGATACAATTCCCGCAAATTTTTATATGGGATTAACGGGGGAGGCAAACATTGTAATCGCTGAAAAAGAGAAAACATTGGTTATCCCCAGAGATTATCTGATTGACGGGAAGCACGTCGAAACAACAGAAGGTCGTAAAGAGGTGAAAACCGGTTTGGTGAGTATGAGCCATGTCGAAATAATCAGTGGGTTAAACGCAGGAGATAAATTATTTAAGCCTGAGTAATATGAAATGGAATCTGATTTTTTCAATTGCTACGACTCATTTATTTTCAAGGAAGAAACAGACATTTGTGGCTGCGCTAGGGGTTACGTTTGGTATTGCGGCCTACATTATTATGATGAGCTTCATGACCGGGTTGAACGGTCTGCTTGACGGAATGATTCTGAACCGGACTCCGCATGTACGCTTATATAATGAAATTGTTCCCAGCGAATTGCAGCCATTGGATTTTTCTGCTACCTACGGAGACTATACCAAACAAATTCATTCGGTCAAACCTAAAAGAAGTCAGCAACGAATAGCAAATGCATTGCCGCTGATTCATTTTTTGAATGAGCAACCGGAAGTACAGGGTGCGATCCCCCAGGTAAAGGCAAGAGGATTTTACAGAGGAGGTTCAACCGAATTAAACGGTTCACTATTGGGTGTAGATGTCTTGGAAGAAAACCGTTTGTACCAGTTAGGTGATTATATTGTGCAGGGGAGAGCTGAAGATCTGGCTAAAAATGATAAAGGAATTATTTTGGGAGCAGGGGTTGCAAAAAAACTCTCTCTTGAATTGGGGGAAAATATACAGGTTACTTCTTCTCAGGGAAGTGTATTTACACTGAAAATAGTAGGGCTTTATCAAAGCGGACTAGCGGACATTGATAATGTTCAGAGTTATGTGAATATTAAAATGGCACAACGACTGATGGGGGAAGGGGATAATTACATCACAGATATTCATGTGAAATTGCATAATATTGAACAGGCTCCTGAACTTTCAGCCAAGTGGAATCGTATGTTTGATGTCAATGCCATGGATATACAAACAGCAAATGCTCAGTTTGAAACAGGAACATCTATCAGGAATATGATTTCGTATGCAGTATCTATAACACTTTTGATTGTCGCAGGGTTTGGAATTTATAATATTCTCAACATGCTTATCTATGAGAAGATGAACGATATCGCCATACTTAAAGCGACAGGGTTTTCTGGTGGAGATGTAAAGCGAATTTTTATTCTTCAGGCGATGCTGATAGGATTGATGGGAGGTTTACTCGGACTTTTGATTGGTTATATAGGTTCTTTGGCGATTAGTCATACACCTTTTGAAACGGAAGCTTTACCGACCATAAAAACTTTTCCGGTCAATTTTGATTGGTCTTTTTACGTGATAGGCACTGTTTTTGCTCTGTTGTCAACATTTTTTGCCGGATATCTTCCTGCAAGACGCGCAGAAAGAATTGATCCGGTTGATATAATAAGAGGACAATAACTATGAAGATTATAGAAGCGAGGTCGATTAATAAATATTTCTATGCTCCGGATCGATTTCATGCGTTGAAAGATATCTCATTTTCCGTGGAAAAGGGAGAGTTTGTCTCAATTATGGGAAAGTCGGGATGTGGAAAATCAACTTTGTTATATATCCTTTCGACCATGGATACAGATTACGAAGGGGACTTATTAATGGAAGAACAACGGGTTACCGGTCTTTCGCATGAACAGCTTTCAAAGATAAGAAATGAGCACATTGGTTTCGTTTTCCAGTTTCACTATTTGCTTCCTGAGTTCTCGGTATTGGAAAATGTTATGTTGCCGGCTCTGAAGTTGGGAAGGAAATCGAAAGAAGAGGTTGAGCACGATGCTATGACAAAGCTCAGGTTACTCGATATAGATAGTCAGGCAACAAAACTGGCCAGCCGAATTAGTGGTGGTCAGAAACAAAGAGTGGCAATAGCAAGGGCTTTGATAAACAATCCTTCTATAATTATGGGGGACGAGCCGACAGGTAATCTGGATAGTAAGAATGCTTCTATTGTATTTGATATTTTTCGCGAATTATCAGATGAAGAAGACCTTTCTTTACTTATTGTAACTCACGATGAGGATTTTGCCAATAAAACAGATCGTATAATAGAAATGGAAGATGGCCGTATTATCTCACATAAAAGAGAATGAGTTAAGATAATACAGCCACCTGTTTTTAATTTGTTTTGTCAGGGATCATTTCTTGAAAAGCCAAGTCGTTTTTCAACGGCCTCAATCATGCTGTCGGCAATGTCTTTTCCTGTAGCGCCTTCAATTCCTTCTAATCCCGGAGAGGAGTTAACCTCCAAAAGAAGAGGTCCTCTGTGTGAGCGGATAATATCAACTCCAGCTACCTGAAGATTAAGAACCTTTGCTGCTTTTAAAGCCATTTTCTTTTCTTCAGCAGTAATGCGTATTGTTGAAGCTGTTCCGCCTTGATGAATATTTGCTCTGAATTCACCTTTTTGCGCCTGACGCATCATAGAAGCCACTACTTTTCCGTCTACCACAAAACAGCGGATGTCTTTTCCATCTGATTCCTTGATGAATTCCTGAACGAGGATATTGGTTTGCAAACTTTTGAATGCATTAATTACAGATTCAGCAGCTTTTTTTGTTTCTGCTAAAACAACTCCTTTTCCTTGTGTGCTTTCTAATAGTTTGATAATTAGAGGTGCATCATTGACCATATGTATAAGGTCTTTTGTATCCGAAGGAGATTTTGCAAAGCCAGTGATAGGAATTTGAACCCCGTGCTTGGCAAGTAACTGCGAGGCAAATAGTTTATCCCGTGACTGCGCAATTGATGCAGCGTCATTCATACAGAAAATCCCTTTTGATTCAAATTGCCGCAGCAGCGCACATCCATAAAAGGTCATGCTGGGTTTGATTCGTGGTATAACAGCGTCAAGATCGTTAAGAATACTTCCCCCACGATAACGAACTTCAGGGTTCTGTGCATCAAGTTTCATATAACAATGTTCCGCATTCAGAAAGATGACTTCGTGTCCGCGTTCCTGTCCGGCTTCAATGATCCGTTTGTTGCTATATAATTCCGGGTTACTGGCAAGAAGTCCAATTTTTAAACCCTTTTTAGTTTCACGTAAATCTCCATAAAAAGAAATGATCTCTTCTCTGGAATATTGTTTAAGGCGTGTACCTTCTCCCGGGTTTACCAGAATTCGTCCATTCATGGCTTCTCTTCCCAAAAGCATTTTAAAGCCCATTGAGTCCCTGTTTGCCAGAGTTATTTCGATATCCCAGGTCTGTTCCCCTATATGTAATGTTGTTTTTATAACATAACGCTTCTCGGCTACTCCACTCGTATTTTTAATCATTCTTGTGTCATGCACTTTGGATGAGCAGTGGATGATTACTTTACGGTTTTTCTGAATAGGATGAATTTCATAACTTACCCACTGTTCACCATCTTTCATGAACTTGGTAATGTTAGATGCATGTATAGCCGAAGTTTTTGCCCCCGAATCAATGCGGGCTTTTATAGCGGGAATGCCTAATTCTGGAAGTGAACACCATTCTTCACTCCCTACAACGATAAATTGATTAATATCCATCGATACTGTTTTCCTTGTTTTTTTTGCAAGGTAATTTTTTTTCGGAGAATTTGGATTAATGGAACGCTAAAAAACAAAAAAGCCCCGTTCTAAGGTGAAGAACGGGGCTTGCAATCTATGAAAGGCTATTTTTGTTTAATGATTTTGGTTGTTTTATTTCCTGAACTACTTTGTACCCGAAGCAGGTAAACTCCTTCAGAAAAGTCGGACAGATCGTAGACCATGACTACTCCTGTTGTAGATTCATTAACAGAGTGCATAGGGATTTCTTTCCCTAACATATCAAATAGTTGTATTTCAGTCACTCCTGCATTGACAGGGAATACTACAGAAAATTTGTTCTGCGTGGGGTTCGGGAAAACAGAGAATTCTTCGTAGGAATCATTTTCACCTAAACCTGAAGTATCAAGCGTAGCGTTGAAATCAAGTGATGATGTACTACATCCAGCATTGGATGTGATAACCACATGATACGTTCCACTTTCTGTAATGACAAGTGATTCTCCTGATCCATTAGGTACAGGATTACCATTTAGATACCACTGAGCCGAAGCTCCTGCCGGAACAGAAGTATAAAGTGTATTGCCTGTCTGGGTAATAAATGGTGATGCTGGGTTTGCATTAACCTGAATAGTTATGGTAGCAGTCTCTGTTCCGCAACTTGATGTCCCCTGTACAGTATAGGTTGTCGTTGAAGAAGGGGTTGCTACTACAACATTTCCGGTAGTAGTATTCAGATTGGAACCGGGAGTCCATGAATAATTGGAGCCTCCGTTTACGGAAATGGTTGTTGATTCGCCTTCACAAATACTGTTTTCACTCGCACTTACCTGAAGAGAAGATCCCTGCGTTACTGTAATTGTAATATTGGATGTTGAAGAGCAACCATCGGTTGTTCCGGTAACCGTATAAGTAGTCGTGTTGGATGGAGATACCACCTGCGTTGCTCCGGCTCCAAGACCATTATCCCAGCTGTACGAGTTTGCTCCTGTAGCATTTAGTGTAGCGGAAGCTCCTGCGCATACAGATGTTGATGAGGTACTTACAGTAACTTGCGGAGCAGGTGTTACAGTAATCGTAATCGTACCGGGCTGCGCACATGAATTGGCAGAGTTATCAACCACAGTATAGGTTGTGCTTGTTGTAGGACTTGCAACAACAGAACTTCCTGTAGATGTATTTAATGATCCCGAAGGTGACCAGGAATAATTTGCTCCACCGGCAGCAGTAAGTGTAGTCGAACTTCCTTCGCATATCGTCATAGAACCTGAAGAAACACTGAGAGGAGCCGGGTTTGTTACAGTAATCGTAATTGATTCTGTTGTGCTACAGCTTCCCTGAGTTCCTGTTACTTCGTAAGTTGTAGTTGAAGAAGGGGAGACAGTATGTGAGGTACCATTTCCTAATCCGTTATTCCATGAATAATTTCCGGCTCCAGAGGCAGATAGTGTTGTACTTTCTCCTGAGCAAATGGTCATTTCAGTCGCGTTTATGCTTACCACAGGAGCAGGCGTTACTGTGATTGTAATAGCATCTGTTGCCGAGCAACCCTGAGCCGATGTTCCTGTAACTGTATATGTTGTGGTTGAAGAAGGAGAGACAGTATGTGAAGTACCATTTCCTAAACCGTTATCCCAACTGTACGAAGCAGCTCCGTTAGCTGTAAGGTTAGCTGAACTACCATTACAAATAGTAGTTGAAGGAGTTGTGATAGAAACAGAAGGAGTTGCATTCACTGTTATATGATTCGATGTAGTGATACTTTCTGTCCCGAATGCATTAGTAACCTCCAGAGTTACGTCGTAAGTTCCAGGCGTTCCGTAAGTAACAGTCGGGTTTGCAGAAGTAGATGTTGAAGGTGTACCTCCAGGGAAACTCCAGTTCCATGCTGTGATATTAGCAGTAGACTGATCTGTAAAAGTAACACTTTGACCTTCACATACGGATTGACTGTTTTGTGTAAAGGAAGGTGTCGGAGAAGTACCGTTCGGAACACCACTTATATTAATATTATCAACGAAAAGATTGTTTCCAACAGTTCCTGCGTTGAAGCCTTCAAACTTGATAAGAACCTGCTCGCCAATATAAGCATCCAGATTGATTGAATAACAACTTGACCCTACTGTTCCCATACACCATTCGTCTGAACTGGCGGGAGTAAAGTTGGTACTGGTTGTTGTTGCAGTGGCAAATGAACCGGTTCCGTCCTCACCACGTGCAAAGATACGTTGGTAAGAAGCACCACAATCTGTAGAAATATAAATGATAAGAGAATCAGTAGCTGTCTGATTATACCTTCTGTACGCGTGCTCAAAAGTCATATCAATAGAAGAGTATCCGGCAAAATTTAATTTTGGACTGATCATACCATCTCTTCTTGAGGATTGTGCATAATTGTAGAAGTCCATTTTTGCCGCTTGATTTCCGGGAGTTGTTCCCGTGATTGTTGCAATTTCCCAGGTTGTTGCATTATCCGGGTTGTCAAGCGTCCAGACACCATTTGAAAACGGATTGTTTTCAAAGGATTCTACGAAAGGAAGTGATTGCCCTGTCCCGGAATATACAACCAGATTCGTTGAAGATTGGTCATTTGCCGTGTTGTCATCGGTAGTTCCATTTGGGTTGGAGGTATAAGCAACCAGGTTTACTGATCCTGCATTAACACTGATTGCGGGAAGAGTAATTGTTGTTGACTGATTAGTAGCCAGGTTTCCTGACCAGTTATACGTTTGAACTCCTCCTGTAGTCTGGTAATTGATTACGACAGAGGTGAGTGCATTTAGTCCGAAGTTTTGTAACTCTACCTGAGGTGTGATGGAATTTGTACAAATTGATCCCGAAGGAGAAAGAATCGACGTGATCCCCGCATCATTGAAATTATCGGGAGCAATAATACAGAACGGATGAGAGGTTGAACTTCCGAAATTTGCATTGGCAGCCGTCATTTGGAATAAGGTACCTCCGTTTTCATCTGTCATATAATAATCGCCATCTATACTACATCCCTGATAAGCACTTCCGTTCATCCCGTCTCCGTAGCTGTCAGCTATTTCGAATGTGTAACAACCAACGGGTAAACAGAGTGATAGGTTTTCAGTTGTCCCGGCTGCAGAATTTGTGTAAGGACCTCCCGACAGGATTACATTATTCGCATTATCAAGGATTTGCCAGGTAACCTCTTCTCCGTAGCAATCTGTCTGGATCGTGAAGTCAACCATTTGTCCGTTAGGGTCCATACTGAAAGATGAAGAGAAAGAATCGTTTGCTGTGTTTTCATCCGTTGTGTTATTCGGATTAGATGTTGAGGCAGTAAATGTATAGTTCCCTGCTGTCCCTGTTTGAACAGGAAGAGTGATTGTTTGCGATTGTCCTGTAGCAAGATTTCCTGTCCAGTTATAGGTCTGGGGAGATCCGTTCCAGTTGTATGTAATGGTCACACTCGTTAGATTGTCTGCTCCGAAGTTTCGTAGAACTACCTGAGGTGTAAAAGATCCGCCACAAATAGTTGCTCCCGGTGATACAATCTCACTTATTCCGGCATCTGTATCTACATTATACTGTGCAAGGCAAAGAAGAGCCTCGTAAGCATTTATTCTTCCTGATCCTAACTGCCCGTTGTAAGAAGTGTTTACAGATGAAATATCATCAGCGCTACTCAAAAGACAATTAATAATATCCTGATTCGTAGCAGAAGGAGCATGCGATTTCATGAGTCCTACAAGACCAGAAACGTTAGGTGAAGCCATTGAGGTTCCGTCTATTCGTGCGTATGCACTATTGCTGGATGCCCAGGTACTTCTTATACTTGATCCGGGAGATGAAACAGTAATCCATGTTCCGTATTGAGAGAAATCGGATTTTGTATCATTAATAGTTGTACTGGCAACTGCGATTACATTATTGTAAGCAGCGGGATAAAACTGTTGGCTGGTACCATCATTTCCGGCAGCAGCAACAAGAATAGCGCCGGCGTTAAAAGCTGCGTTACAGATATTCTGTCCGTAATTGGAGTAACCTCCTCCTCCCCAGGACATATTAATAACGTCTGCTCCGTTATTGGCAGCCCAGTTGATACCTTCGTACCCTGCTGTCAGTGCTCCGGTAGAACAGTCTCCGATTCGTACGGGCATAACACTTACGTTATATCCTATGGAGGAAACTCCCAAATTATTGTTGGTTTCGGCTCCGATTGTTCCTGATACATGGGTTCCATGATTACCGTCATTCGCTCCACACGGATTAGGGTCGTTACCACCTGTAGTGGCATCGTGTCCCTGAACCAGTTTATTAGTAAGATCTTGGTGAGAAGTCAGAATAGCATCGTCAGTAACAGCTACTATAACATTTGAATTACCGGTCGAAAGATCCCAGGCCTGCTGAGCCTGCATTTTGTGTAAATGCCACATTCCAGTACCGGTAGTACTGTTCGCTCCAAGGTCATTAGGGGTAAGGAAATGCCTGTGAAGTTCTTTTTTCTCCGCATACTCAATCACGGGATTCTTTGCTAATTCACGTATAAGCGTTTCTATTTTTTCAACTTCCGTAAATTTGATCTGGTAAGTTTTTCTCAGAAGTTCATCCCTGTCATTGGGGTGAAGTTGTTTTGCTTCATAAATTCCGTATCTGGTTTGTAATGCAGCCAGAAAATCAACTTTCTTGATATCAACCATTTTATCCTTTGAAGGAATGATGTACGAAGAAGATGTCCTTAATTGAAAGATTAATATTCCGTCCTGATACCATTCATATACGTTTTGTGAAAACGTAAACAGAGGTATGAAAAACAAGAGTAGTACTAAGCGTAATTGTTGTTTCATTTTCCTTGAATTTTTGAGTTTTTAATGGGCGAAGAGAAGGGAACTGAAAATACCATTCCCAAAAGAGGATAATAGTAGTCAGTAAAGTCCTTTTCTTCAATTATAGTTTTTAGTTTTTAGCGCCTCCAAGTTATTAGAAAAGAACGAAAAAGACAAAGTTTTTGTTAAAAATATAAAATTCTAAAAAGGAAAAAAGAGAGGAATTAGAAGAGTTGAGAGTAGCCAAAACAAGAGGTTGAGCGGAATACCAATTTTTAAGAAATCAGCATATTTATAGTTACCGACACCATAAACCATTGTATTGGCATGATAACCTGTTGGTGTCATAAAGCTGGCAGAAGAAGCAAAAAGGACTGTGATGACAAAGGGTTCCGGAGCAACTCCCATTTTTTGAGCAATCAAAAGACTTAAAGGTGTAATCATGGCTGCGGCGGCATGGTTTGTCATAAATTCTGTTAGTATAGAGGTTAGAAGATATACGGCAGACAAAACGACTACAGGACCATATTCCGTAAGATTTTCAAGAATAGCATTGGCGAGTATCTGATCAATTCCTGAGTTCGACATAGCTATGCCTATTGAATAAGCTCCGCCAAGTAAGAGAATCACCTTCCAGTTGACAGCAGTAAATAATTGTCGGATTTTTACCTGCCTGCTGATTACGAGTAAAATTACAGAGTACAGTGAACCCGTTGTAAAGTCAATTAATCCGATTGATGTTGTACTGAAAAGCAGAAGAAAAACAAGCATGATAAATAGAAATTGACCTCTGTTGAAATCAATAATGTGATTTTTGCTGAGAAAAGTAATTGGTGAACGGACACTTTTTTCAAGCTGAAGGAAAGATTCGAGATGATCACGTCTTACCTGAAAAATAATTTTATCTCCTGTGTGAAGAGGATGTTCCCAGATGGAAGAGGTTGACTGTATGGCCGCAAGTCCTAAAGGGCGTGCCCGGAAGGATTTGATATAATTGAGTTCAGCCAGTGTTTTTCCTTCCAGTTCAGAATGATAAGGGACGCTCACTTCGGTAATAGATGTCTCACTATCTGTAGATGAGAAGCTGTTTTTTACTGTGAAAACGGAAGGAGTGTTGCGCAGGCGTTGTAGTAAAGTTGTTAATTCTTCAAAAGTACAGGTTATTCTGAATCTTTTAAGCCCCATATTAGTTACGGACGACAAAGGGAGGCGTAGTTTTTGTATTTCGGAAGTGATTATTTCTTCCGGACAATCTAGCTGTGTTTCTAATTCCACCAGATAGTGAGAAGAGTTGGAAGTCCCTGTCTTCTCCTTTCTGCGGGAGAAGACGTGTATGCCGATAAAAACAACATAGCAGGTACCTGCCAGTAGGAGAATTACGCCAACTCCCGCAGGAGCGAATAGGGATAATCCCGCAAAACCTTGTTTCTGTGCAAGACTGTCAATCAAAAGGTTAGTAGATGTACCGATTAATGTACAGGTACCACCAAAGATGGAGGCAAAAGATAGAGGGATTAGTAATTTTCGTGCATCTGTTTTTGTACTATAGGCTAACTGAATTACTACAGGAATAAATATAGCGACTACAGGAGTGTTGTTGATAAAAGCAGAAGCAAGAGCAATGATTAACATCATTACAAACAAAGAACGTTTAAAGTTTTTACTGAAGTTCTTTTCAATAGAAAATGCAAAATGTTGTAAGGCTCCTGTCCTGAGGATCGTATCACTAAGAACAAACATAAATGCAACTGTAATAATAGCTGTTGTCGTGAACCCTTCCAGAGCTTCTTTCGGAGAGATTACGCCAAAGGCAGTGAGAGCCAGCATCCCGGTAATAGCGGTAACACCTATATTAATCCATTCTGTAGCAAACAGAATGGTTGTGATGACCATTACAATCAGGGTTACTGTTATTTCCGGAGAAATCATTTTGCAAATATAGCATACTAAATAGGTAGGTATTGTATGGTAAAGTAAAATTTTCTTTAACCTGTGGAAAAGAGGGTTATAAAATGTTTAAAATTTTTTTATGAAATCACATTTTTGTTTAAATTGCAACATGAACAGAATATTACTACCACTTGCAACAGTTTTTATTTTATCTGTTTTTTCCTGTAAAAAGGAGGTGGAGACTATTACACCCATGGTTAAACCTGCCGTGAATCCTGAGTTGGGACCAATGCCATATCAGAAACTTTCGGATTATGGATTTTTCAAAGGAGATATGAAGAATCAAATTCCGGAGGATGAACTTTTTTCGTATGAACCAATTTCGTCACTATTTACAGATTATGCAAAGAAAAAGAGATTCATCCGGATGCCAGAAGGTGGCGGGAAGGCAACATTTGTAGAAGGGGATAAACTGTTGGATTTTCCAACAGGTAGTATCCTGATAAAGAACTTTTATTATGATAATGTTTTGCCGGGGAATACAACCCGGATTATAGAAACAAGACTACTTATAAAAGAAACATCAGGATGGATATTTGCAGAATATGTTTGGAATGATGAGCAAACGGAAGCCTATCTTGATATGAATGGAAGTTATACTGAAATTTCATGGATGGAGAATGGGGTGCAGAAATCGACGAACTACAGAATTCCTTCGGAAACGGAGTGCCTTATCTGTCATAAATTTAACAGTAACCCTATCCCGATTGGTGTGAAACCTCAGCACATGAATAAACTGCATCAGTATACATCAGGAATGAAAAATCAATTGCAGGAAATGGTTGATAAAGGTTATCTGGAGGGAGGCTTCTCCGAAAACTATGCCTCTCTGGTTGACTATAAAGACCAATCGGAGCCTGTTGACCTGAGGCTTCGATCTTATCTGGATATAAATTGCGCTCACTGTCATAGCGAAAATAGCCATTGTGACTACCGACCTTTACGGCTTGCTTATTCTGAAACCACTGAGTTGAGTAATCTTGGGGTTTGTGTTGAGCCGGATGAACAAATAAATTCAGCATTGGTTTATATTGTTGCTCCGTCAAATACAACAAGGTCAGTCATGCATTTCAGATTGTCTTCGACATCTGAAGCCACGCGAATGCCTCTCCTCGGGAGAAGTATTGTGCATGAAGAAGGAGTGCAGCTTTTGGAAGAATGGATAAACACGCTTTCTCCTTGTGGAGGATAAAAAAACAACTATATGAAAAAGAAAGAACTACTTATTATGATTTTGTTGTCTGGCGGTATGGTATACGGTCAGAACACATGCAGTGAAGCGCTGACAATTACAGAAGGGCTACACACTATTAACTACATTGACGGGACAGAAATCCCAGATCCGGTTTGCGCCCTAAATGGTCCCGGGGCTATGAATGCTGAATGGTATCGTTATGTGCCGGATAATGATTATACGGTTACCGTTAGCTCTGATCTTGCTGCGAATACGGGGCAGGATACCAGAGTGCATGTTTACACTGGGACGTGTGGTCAGTTGACCTGTGTTGCCGGTGATGATGATGCAGGAGCGGGGGTGCTATCCGTCACCTCTTTTACGGCAGAACAGGGAGAGGTTTACTATATCGCCTGGGATAACAGATGGGAATCGGATGGATTTATTTTTGAATTAACGGAAACTATATTACAGGAACCTGTTGAATTGCCGGTTACGTTTACAGGTGTGTATATTCCAACTATTTCAGGAAGTTACAAGATTGCTATTGGAGATATGAATGGTGACTATCTGGATGATATTGTTACTGTTTCTTCCGGAAATATACAAGTGCATTATCAGCAGTCTATAGGAGGCTTCTCCAACACGACGATAGCTACAGCAGGAACTTCGTATTTACCATCCTGGAGTATGGCTATTGCTGATTATGATAAGAATGGATTCAATGATTTGCTATACGGTGGTGGATCAGGGGTGGCATTCTTAAAGGCAAACGAAACGGGTACGGAATACGAAATGATCGCCGGGCCGCAATATGTCTTTTCTCAGAGAAGTAATTTTGTAGATATAAACAATGACGGTAACCTGGATGCATTTGTTTGCCATGATGTTGATCCGAATGTGTATTATATAAATGATGGTTCAGGAAACTTGTCTTTTAATCAGGGAGGGATTGGTGATCACCCGGATGGGGGAAATTACGGTTCTGTATGGATTGATTACGATAATGATGGAGATCAGGATTTGTTTATTGCAAAATGCCGGGGTGGATCTTCTTCTGCCCGAATTAATGAATTACACAGAAACAACGGAGATGGGACGTTTACGAATGTGTCAATAGAGTCAAACCTGTCAGACCCTGTGCAGACCTGGTCTTCTGCATGGAATGATTTTGACAACGACGGAGATATGGATGTTGTTGTTGGGGCAAGTTCTACAGCTGACGGTCCGCATAAGTTTATGAGAAATAACGGAGACGGAACGTTTACAGATATTACAGCAGGAAGTGGTTGGGATGCAAATACGCATCTGAATATAGAGCATATTACTTTTGACTTTAATAACGATGGTTTTGCAGATGTTTTTGGAGGCGGAAACGTTATCATGTTTAATAACGGGGATATGACATTCTCTCCCTATACAGTACCTATGGATGTGGGAGCTGTAGGAGATTTGAATAATGATGGCTTCCTTGATGTACAGAATGGTAACAATATCTACCTGAATGATGGGAATGAAAACAACTGGATTAAAATGAATCTGGAAGGTGTGCAGAGTAATAGAAATGGTATTGGTGCCCGAATTGAAATTTATGGAGACTGGGGACGACAGATTCGTGATGTTCAATCAGGGACAGGTTTCAGATATTGCAGTACTTTAAATCCTCACTTCGGGCTGGGGTTGGCAGATGAAATTGATTCAGTCGTTGTTCGTTGGCCTTCGGGATTGGTTGAGGTGATATGTACACCTGAAATCAACTCGACGCTTTACTTGTTGGAAGGAGCGGCTGCAAAACCGGTAGCTGAATTCTCTGTAAGTGCAAACGATATTCCGGTAGGAGGTACAATTATAGTTGCTGATGAGTCAACAGAATGTCCAAACGGATGGGAATGGGATGTCTCTCCTGCTTCCGGATGGGAATTTATTAACGGAACGGATGCAGCAACACAACATCCGGAAATTCAGTTCAACGAAGAAGGAATTTATTTTGTCAGTCTTGTTGTGGAAAATTCAAATGGAATAAGCTCTAATCAGGTGTCAGAAGAAGTTCATGTTGGAAACCCAACTGCAGGAATTACAGAGTTGAATTCAGAAGAATTAGTTGTGTTCCCAAATCCAGTAACAGATATGTTGTCCGTTCAGTTTAGTGGGAATATTGATAACTATACTGTGTCTGTTTATTCGTTAATAGGTGCCGAAGTGATGAAAGTTGAAAAGTCGAAGCAAAGTATTGACGTTTCAGAGCTTCCTCAGGGGACTTATTTCCTTTCTTTACTAGCTAAAGATGGAAGTAAGTTGGTGCGAAAGTTTGTGAAGTACTAAATAAATAAGATAGATCAAGCGGAAAGCAGTATCCTTCAAGGGTACTGCTTTTTTATTTATGCATAGAGGGGAAATACTGAAAAACAAAAAAGCCTCGCATTTCTGCAAGGCTTTCGTGGTGATGGACGGAATCGAACCGCCGACACAAGGATTTTCAGTCCTTTGCTCTACCAACTGAGCTACATCACCGCCGTTTGGTGGGTGCAAAGATATAAATAAAATTGTTTTTCAAACGAAAACTATACTTTTTTTTGAAAAAAGTTCAACTATCTTTGAATGATGATACAGAAAAGATTGATCGTTGATATGGGGAACACGCGGCTTAAGTATGCGGTTTTTCAGGGAGATACTATCGTTTCTTCAGGAGAGGGAATAGCAGGGGTAAAGAATGTAATTGATACGGAAGAAATAGTCAATTCCATATTGGCATCTGTCGCAGGAGAAGAAAAGACACATGAAGTATTGGGAATTCTACCTAACGCAATTCGTGTAAATAATGAATTACAATTCCCGGTACAGATAGCATACAAGACTCCGGAGACATTGGGGGTAGACAGAATTGCCAATGCTGTTGCCGGAGCCGGATTGTCCCCGGGGAACAATGTGCTGGTTGTAGATGCCGGAACTTGTTTGAAGTTCGATTTTGTCAGTTCCGAAGGGAAGTATAGGGGAGGAGCTATTTCTCCCGGATTACGGATGAGGTTTCGCGCAATGAGTGACTATACCGCAAATTTACCATTAGTCGAATCCTGGGAAAAAAGACCTCTCATAGGGCAAAATACGGAGGAGTCTCTGGTATCGGGAGCATTAAATGGAATGCAAAATGAAATTTTAGCCACAATTAAACGTTATCAGGAACTGTATACTGATTTAAGAATTTTTGTGACGGGAGGAGATATGAAATACTTTGATTTCGAAGTAAAAAATCCCATCTTTGCGCACGAAAATCTGACTTTGTTGGGTTTGAAATTAATTTTAGAGGCTAATGCATAAGAAAATACTTGCTGTACTCATCCTTTTAATTCCTGTATTAACAATTGCGCAGGTTACTACAAATTCACCTTACTCGCAATTTGGCTTGGGGATGTGGAAAGAACCGATTGACGGAATATCCCTGGGAAGAGGAGGTGCACGTATCGGATTAAATGATTCGACTTATGCAAATATTCACAATCCGGCTTCTTTACCCTATCTGGGAAAAGGGCAACCTCTTTTTTCATTTGACCTTAGCACACGTTTTTCTAATTTTGAGTCTGCTTCGGGAAAATCAAGTGACCACCTGGTATATCTGAATTCAATTCAAATCGCAATTCCCTTTGCGAAGCGTTTTGCCCTCGCTTTGGGAATGAAACCGGTTATTTCACGCGGGTATGATTTTAAAACCTATGAAGTAATTGCAGGTGATTCACTTCGTCATTCCTACATGGGAGAAGGAGGAGTGCAACAGGTTTATTTTAATTTTTCGGGAGCAATTCTCAAGAATGAAAAAAATTATCTTGCTTTAGGAGCGGATCTGGGGTACAATTTTGGAAATACGGCCAATTCCAAAAGAAGTGATTGGATCAATTCATCCAGCTATTTTAACGGATTATACAATGTTAATGACCGTATACGAGGTTTTAGTTTGAATACAGGACTTTCATATCAATATACAATCAGTAAATACAGTTCGTTTTCGATCGGTGTAACATACGCAATGCCGACCTATTGGAAAACGACCTCTTTGGAGTCCTTAGTCCGGTATACGGGGGATTATGATGTTTCACCGGCTAATATTGATACGATCTTCTCTACAGGAGAACTTGGAGGAAAAGTGTTGATCCCTCAACGTATCGGATTTGGGGTAGGGTACGAGATCAGAGCCAGAGAGGACTCGCTTAAATCAAGACTCCTGATGTATCGCGTACGGATTCTGGCAGATATTGAAATGATGAGTTGGAGTCAGTATAAAAAGGAAGTAAACGGAATTCCTGTAAATGAAACGTATTCGGATGCGATGTATGCCCGTTTCGGAATCGAATACACGCCTCATCACAAGTTTCTTGATAAATCACCTTCGATTAAATACCTCTCCAGAATGACCTACAGACTGGGAGCGAACTACGGGCAGATTCCCGGAGGGGACACTCGATTAACAGACTTTGGCATGACTTTTGGACTAGGTTTCCCGATTCCGTTTAATCGATCAGTTTCTTCTCTGAATATCGGGATGAAAATCGGACAACAGGGAGAAATCGGACCAACATCGATACGGGAGCGATATATTGGCGTTAATTTTGGAATAATTTTATCTCCCGGATTTAACGACAAATGGTTTAGAAAGTTTAAGTATGATTAAATTATAAAATGATGAACTTAGGTAAGTACATATTAGGGTTGACTTTAGCAATAGGATTACCTGTTGTTGCGCAGGACGAAATGAGTAAGGAGTGTAAAGAAGCCCGCGTAATCGGAGGTGATGCGATGACAAACAAGAATTTCCAGGAAGCGGTAACATTTTATACCAAAGCAGAAAAACTTTGTCCGACGGATTCAACAATATACATGAACCTGAAGTATGGTTATGAGCAATTGATTGCACAGAACGAAGATGCTGTAATAAAGAAAGCCTATACAGATACGTTGATTGGTGTATTTGAGAGCTATGAAACAAAGATAGGTAAACGTGCCGAGTGGGCAATTTGGCACGCCTATTACCTGACAAGCATCAAAAGTACTGATTACAAGAAGATCGATGAGTTGTTCAAATATGGAATTGACGGACTACAGGAGAAGGCAAATCCTTCGTTGATCTCTACCTATTATTATAATCTTTACATCCTTCAGTATGGAGAAAAAGATGCTCAGAAAAAGAAAGAGTACAGCAAGCGTATTGTTGACGAATACTTAAATCTTTCAGCATTACTTGCAATGAATGAAGGAAATGAGCGTATCCAGGAATATATTACAGGAATATTTGATCGGGTTGCAAAATCATGTGATGATGTACTTCCTGTAATCTCAGATGTTCTGGGGATGTTGCCTTCGGATGCGGAAGCGAAAAAAGGGGCTGTGAAAAATTACATGTCAATTCTTGAGAAGAAAGACTGTGTAAACTCTAAAGAGTACGAAATGCTTTTGGATACCTTGATTGCTCTTGATCCTACAGTAGATGCAATGATTGCTAAAGGGAACTTCCTTCTGGCTCAGAAAAGATACGGTGATGCGATGGGAGCTTATAAAGAAGCAAAAGATATGGATAACGGTGAGCGTGGTGATGAAATTGCATACCGCATGGCTTACGGATATTATCAGCAAGGAAACTACCGTGCGGCACATGCTTCAGCTTTAACAGCGGGAGGAGAATACAGAAGCAAGGCTTTGGATATCGCTGCAAAAAGTGTGGCAGCTTCTGCAAACAGTTGTGGTGATACAAGTTTTGAACGAAAAGCAAATTACTGGTATGCGGTTGAGCTAGCAGAACGTGGTGGATTGAGTACTGCGTCTTACAAAGCTAATGCTCCTACAAAGAATATGATCTTTGATGAGAACCGTACAGAAGGAGAGACAATAACACTTTCTTGTTGGGGAGTATCAGTGAAAATTATCGGGTACAACTAACATTGAGATCGTATACAAAATACTTTTGGATGATTCCTGCGTGGCTTTTGCTCGCAGGAATTGTCTTTTCTTGTGCCAATGACCTTGAGAATATCAGAAAGGTGACTTCACAGGAGAATTTACCGGATGAATTGTCCACGGATCTTCACATGATCGTCACAGATAGCGGTTATGTAAGGTATGAGTTAAAAGGAGTCTTGGTTGAGTCGTATCGTAACCCGATCCCGAAAACGATTATTAAAGATGGATTGGAAGTGACTTTTTATGATCGCGATACCCGTAAGCCGGAAGCGGTTTTGACTGCATATTATGGCGAAAGAGAAACCAATACGGAGAAAATGTTTGTCAGGGATAGTGTTGTACTAAGAAACGTCAACAAAAACCAGCAATTGGAAACAGAAGAGTTATTTTGGAGAAATGATAGTATCTTTAGTAACAAAACCGTGGTCGTGAAAACAGAAGACGGCATTTTGTGGGGAAAAGGGATTGTGGCTGATCAGACATTTGATAAGTTTGAGATTCTGAAACCTACTGGAGAGAAATATTTTAATGATTGATTATGAACAGGTATAATAAAATAATGGAAAAGTTCTGGCTCCTGATCGGGATAGCCATGTTACTGTTTATTACGGTCCTTGGTTTTAAAGAAGGATTCGATCGTTGGGCACCCTATTACGTTTTTTCTGGAATCGCTTTTTTTGCCTGGATTATACGCTCTTTTATGAGAAAGCGAATGGAGAAACATATTGAATTTCTGGAGGAACAGAAAAATAAAGAAGAGCAATGAACAAATTGATGCCAAATACGTTGTATTTTATGCAACATATATGACAATCAATGGACTAAAGCGATTTTCCTTTCTTGTGCTGATCCTCTTCAGTAACCTGCTTTGTTTTTCTCAGTCTATTGAGGGAGTCGTGAAAGATGATTTAGGTGTTCCCGTCCCTTATGCTACTATCTATATAAAGAACAGACCTGAACTCCGAACCGTAACTTCAGATAAGGGAAATTATACCTTATTTATTGAAGTGGGGTCTTACGATGTGGTTGTAAAATACCTTGGTTTTGAAACATTGGAGCAGTTTGTTGTTGTCCGGCAGGGGAGTAATAAAGTAGATTTTCAGTTAAAACCGGCAGACAACGAACTGAATGAGATTGAGATTAAAGTCAAAAGGACAAATCCCGGACACGAGATCATTAAAAAAGTTATTGAACGAAAGGAGATTATCAACCCCGAGCAATATTCCTACAGTGTTGATGTTTATCTAAAAGCAGCCGAGAAACGGGCAATATCTGAAAAACGCTCCAAACAGGAGATTGAAGAGGAACTGGACAAGATTACAGATCCTTTTGAGCGCGAAGAAAAGGAGAAAGAACTTCGCTATGCTACAACAGATAATCTAAACCTTGTCGAAGTTGAAATGGAACGGTATTTTCAACCTCCCAATAATGTGAAGGAAATCAGAAATGCGTATGTCCGAAAAGGGAAGGACGATAGGCTCTATTACACGACAACTACAAAATCAAACTTTAATTTTTTCGCAAACATTCTCTATGTAGATGACCTTAATGAGTCTCCGGTTACTTCTCCTATTAGCTGGGCAGGGATTTTATCCTATAAATATAAACTGGTGAAGCAATACGTAGAGGAAGGGCTCAAATACCACAAAATAGAAATAACAGCAAGGAATTCGGCAACTTCTACACTGACAGGGTATCTAATCATACAGGATTCTGTCTGGATGGTAAAAGAATTGTCTTTCAGGATGGAAAAGGGGGATCTATTAAAATTTGATTATTTCGAAATTGACCAGTTATTTGAAAATAGAGGGGATACACTTTGTGTTTTGAAACAGCAGAATATGAGGTATGGTGTTTCCTTTAATAAAGATGTGACGGAAGCATCTACCTCTGTAGCGTATGATAATTATGTGTTTGGTAAGGAGTATGGGAAGAAATTTTTTTCGAATGAAGTTGCCGTTACAACACAGGATGCATATGATAAAGACTCGGCTTTCTGGGAGAATAATCGCAGAATACAACTGACGGAAGAAGAGAGAGAGCTATTGCGAAAACAGGATAGCATCCATGCTATTCTTAACAAAAAGGAATACCTTGATTCAGTGGACAGAGAGTTTAACCGGGTTACTTTCTGGAAAGTGGTCTGGTTTGGTATAGATCAACGTAACAGGGCAAAAAAGATACAATGGTCTGTTTCATCTTTAGCGGGTATGATCGAACCAATATACATCGCCGGACCGCGTATATCTCCTAATTTTGACTACTTCAAAAAATGGGAGAATGAAAAATATATAGATACCTATGGTAAGGTATCTGTTGGTATTTTAAATGGGGATATCAAAGGAACAGCGCGAGTCAGGTATCTGTATGATCCATTCAGACAATCAGCAGTTTTTCTCCGGTTCCGACATGATTTTGATCTGATTCGCCAGCAGGATGCTATTTCCCAGATCTTCTTGCGGGATAATTTTATCGAATCTACAAAGTTGGTTGGAGGACATTATACAGAGCTGTTAAATGGTCTCTATTTGGATGCTGAGGTTGAATTTAATGAAAGACGTTCCGTAGATGGTTACAAGTTTATCACGTTATTGGATAGCGCAATAAATAATACCGCGCCGCCTGTGTTTAAAACGTATCAGGCTCTTTTGTTACGATTGGTATTAGAATATACTCCGGGACAAAAATATATGCGTGAACCGAAACGAAAGGTGATTCTGGGTTCCAAGTGGCCTACTTTTTATATCGGATATGAAAAGGGAGTGCCTGGTTTTTTGGGAAGTGATGTTGACCACGATTATATTGATCTGGGAGTGAGACAATCGTTTAAAATTGGTACGTTGGGAACAACAAATTACCACGCGAAAACAGGGAAATTCCTGAATGCGCGTATTCTGAAAGATCCGGATTATAAATACCACAGAAGATCAGACCCTTTGTGGTTTTCCAATCCTCTGTATTCTTATCAGGGACTGGACACATCTCTTCCGACAATGGATTTTTACCTGGAAACACATATTGTACACCACTTTAACGGGGCATTGTTAAATAAGATACCTTTCATGAAAAAGACCCGGATAAAATCAGTAGTGGGAGGAGGATATTTATATGTACCGGAACACAATTACCAATACTGGGAATTTTTCGCAGGACTGGAACGGGATTTCAAGTTGTTTAAACGTCGTTTGCGAATTGGTTTGTATGGTGTTTACTCGGATGCTAATTTTGCTCCGCCTACCGGACAATTTAAAATTAGTTTCTCATTACTTGATGAACGGGATATGAAATACAATTTCTGATACAAAAAAAGCTGTCCGGTACAACGAACAGCTCTTCCTGATCATGGATTTGTTTATTTTTTCTTGAAAGAGTTGATCGCATTAACTGTAAAATCGGATAAAACCAGCTTACCACTCATTGCTGCTCGTTCAGCTAAAAGCTGATCCCAGTTTTCAGTCCCTTCCCAAAACACTTTTTTCAATAGTAGCATAGCTTCGGGATTAGATTTTGCCAGTTTGTCAGCCAGAGTCTGGATGGCTTCATCCATTTCTTCAATCGAATCAAAGATGTCTGTGTACAATCCTTTTTCTCTTGCCCAGTCTGCGGAACGCCATTCTGTAGCATCTATAGCCAGTTGACTCATTGCTGAAAGACCTATTTTTCTTTCTACTGCAGGACCTACGACAAAAGGACCAATACCAACAGCCAGCTCACTCAGCTTTATATCAGCATAACGCGTAGCAAAACAATAATCAACAGCAGAAGCCAATCCTACACCTCCACCAACAGCTTTCCCCTGAACGCGGCCGATAATCAATTTTGGGGCTTTACGGCATGCATTAATAACATTGGCAAAACCGGAGAAAAATTGTTTACCGGTATCGAGATCTTTGATTGATATCAGCTCGTCAAAGCTGGCTCCAGCACAAAATGCCCGCTCTCCGGACGACTGCAGTACGATTACTTTTACCGAATCATTTGCTCCCAATTCAGTTATTGTATTAGCTAGTTTTGCAAGTACTTTACCGGGTAATGAATTAGATAACGGATGAAAAAATTCAACTGTAGCAATTCCATTTTCCGAAATAGTAAACTTTACGTCTCCCTGATTTATAGCTTCCATTTATATCGTTTTTAGTCCACGAAAATAACAAAAAAGGGAGACTTTTGTCTCCCTTCCATTCAACTGTCCGTTACAGAGATTTTATTTAAGTGTAAAACTATCTTTTCCAATTACAGCACCGTCAGCATATAGTTTTACGATATAGTTTCCTTTGGCGAGTTCTTCACTTCCTGCCTCATAGTATACGCAGACATCAATACTTTGATTTTGATAGTCAATTTCTTTACGATCTGAATATAGAACATTAACTCCGTCTATGTTTATCACGTTACTGGAGCGTGTGTGCAGAACTTTTCCGTCAGGAGTAATAACCTGAAGATAGATATATTTTGATCCTGCCGCAGCTAACGAATTTTCAGATACTGTAAAACAAGAACGTATTTTGTCAATTTTTCCGGCTCGGGAGTTTTCTTTTAGTGTTCCGTCCAGCCTGTATTTAAGTCCTGTTGAATAGATGTTATAAGCACTCAAACGAGCTCCTGCCGCTACTTTAGATTCCAGATTTGATGTTCTTTCCTGTAAAGCATCACGTTCACCTGTAACACTGGAAAGTTGTGTGGTTTTATCTGTCAATTCAGTACGAAGACCGACATTTACCGTATTAAGAGAGTCGATCTGACGAACATAATCTTTCATGATTGCCCGCAGCGTTTCAGTCTCTTTCTTCAATTTATAAATCTCGCGGGCACTTCTCTTTTTGTTTGATTCCAGTTCATTCAGAATACTCTGAATTTTTTCCTGTTGTGCCCGTATACTATCCTCGTGCGTGTCGTTTGTTGCCAAAGCGTCCTCGTACATTGCTAACATATTTCTTAGCTCACTTTTGAGGTCTCCTTTTTGAACATCAATATGTTCGGAAAGCATATCTTCCATCCCCGCCATATCCGCTTCCAATGCACTTTTCTCAAGAGAACAGTTTTCCAGGGCCTTGTTTTTGTTGGAAATTAAAAATCCAAAACCTGCAAGTCCTGCAATCAATAAGAGTATAACAAAAATGTATACCCCATCTCTTTTCTTAGGTGCTTCCTTCTCCTTCTGATTATCTTTCTGTATTTCTGACATAAAATAAAGTATTTACACACAAAGTAATGAAAAATTGAGTGTACTGTTATATCTTTTAAGAAAAATTAACCTTGATGAAAATCTTAGTGGCTACCAAGTTTTCCTTTTAGTTGTTTCATGAACTGAGCAGCATAGACAAAATCGTTAATTTCCTGATTGTCGGTTCTGAGAATATCTTCTTTTGTTCCTTCCCACCACTTATTTCCTTCGTAAATGAAAATAATGTGATCACCGATTTCTATCACGGAATTCATGTCGTGAGTAATGACAATAGTTGTCATATTAAATTCATAGGTCAATTCCCGGATCAGGTTATCAATAACTATGGATGTTTTGGGGTCAAGACCCGAGTTAGGCTCATCACAGAATAGGTATTTGGGATTCATGGCAATTGCCCGGGCGATTCCGATACGTTTCTGCATTCCCCCGCTGCATTCAGCTGGAAGGAGATGGTTTCTATTGGTTAGTTTTACCCGCTCCAAACAGAAATTAGCACGTTCACGCATTTCTTCTTTAGACATAGTTGTAAACATGGAAAGCGGGAACATAACATTCTCTTCGACGGTCAGGGAGTCAAACAGAGCTGATCCCTGAAAGAGCATTCCAATCTCCTTTCGAACATCTTTTCGTTGATGACGATTCATAACCGTAAAGTTTCTTTCGTCATATAGAATTTCTCCTGTATCAACTTCATGAAGCCCGACTATGCATTTTGCAAGAACAGATTTTCCCGAACCACTCTGACCGATGATAAGGTTGACCTGTCCCGGTTCAAAAACGGTACTGATTTCTTTCAGGACGTGATGGTCACCAAAGCTTTTATTTACCCCTTTTACTTCAATCATGAATTATGTCAGAATTATTTGAGTTAGGAAGTAATTGGTGAGTAATATTCCAATACTACTGTAGACCACTGCCTTTGTGCTTGATCTGCCTACGTCTAACGCTCCTCCCTTAGTATAATATCCATAGAATGAGGCAATAGTCGTAATAATGAAAGCAAAGAAAAAAGGTTTTATCAATCCGTAAGCAACATCGGACTCATAGAAATAATACCGAAGTCCTTTTACATAATCATTTTGAGAGCATAATCCAGTCTGAACAGCGGCAAAAAGACCTCCCAGAATACTCAATGCCATAGAAAGTATAACAATAATCGGAAATGTGATCAATCCGGCAACAACTTTAGGTAGTACGAGATACCCAAGAGAATTTACTCCCATTATTTCAAGTGCATCAATTTGTTCGGTAACGCGCATAGTGCCGACTTCCGAAGCAATATTAGACCCGATTTTACCGGCTAGAATTAAGGAAATAATGGTAGGTGAAAATTCAAGAATCGTAGATTGACGGGTAATATAACCGATTGTTTCGACAGGTAACAACGGGCTGTCCATGTTGGCTGCTGTCTGAAGGGTTATGACCGCTCCCATGAAAACAGACATAAGTGCTACCAATGGGATTGAGCTTAGACCGATAATCTCAATTTCATCAAAAATCCTGATTCTGTAAATCCGAAACTTTTCAGGTCGCGAAAATACATATTTCAGCATCATGACATACTTACCTATATTGTAGATCACCTTCATTTTCGATGCTAATTTAGCGGTTTTGGGTAAATTATCATCAATTTTTTGTAAACTCTTTGGTGGGGATAACTTTTGTTGCCTATTTCCATTATTTTTGTTCCGATGAATGAGGTTAAATCTGCTATTGCTGATAAAATCCGCCGGTTTCTTCCCGAGCAGGGAATAGATCAGGTAGTAAATCTGATAGCAGCTCATAAGGTGAAATTCAGGATTACAAACCCGAGAAAGACCAAATTTGGCGATTATCGTAGTCAGGATAGGGAAGGGTTTCATTCCATCTCGGTGAATGGAAATCTGAACCCATTTGCTTTTTACCTTACGACGCTTCATGAGTTTGCGCACCTTATTGCCTTTAGTGAGTATGGAAACAGGATCGCACCACATGGAGAAGAGTGGAAAATGACTTTTTCTCAATTGCTCACTTCGGGAGGAGCACAAAACTGGTTTCCGGAAGACGTCAGGAGACCTTTGAAAAATTATATTCGTAATCCGAAGGCTTCTTCAGCTTCCGATCACGAATTGTTTCTTGCGCTTAGAAGGCATAATACGAAAGATCAGGTGCCGGTAGTGAAGGACCTTCTTCCGGGAGAGCGTTTTTTGTTGTCCGGAAGATTGTTTGAGAGAGGAAGTGTAAGGAGAAAAAGAGTAGAGTGTAAAGAAGTAGCTTCAGGTAAAATGTATTTGGTAAATGCAATTGCTGAGGTTAAGAAAGTAGAAGTATGAGAAGTAACAAGTTTGCTGTGATTATGGCAGGTGGAGTTGGAAGCCGTTTCTGGCCTTTGTCGACTCCGGAACATCCGAAGCAGTTTTTGGATGTATTAGGTATTGGGAAATCATTGATTCAAATGACCTTTGATCGGTTGTCAAAGATCGTTCCTGCTGAGAATGTTTTTGTGGTTACCAACCAGATATACCGGGATTTGGTGAAAGATCAGTTGCCTGATTTATCGGAGGAGGCAATTCTTACGGAGCCCCAACGAAAAAATACAGCTCCGTGTATCGCGTACGCAGCATCAAAGATTTATGCGATCAATAAGGAAGCCAATCTAATTGTAGCTCCTTCAGATCACCTGATTTTACAAGAGGAGAAGTTTGTGCGTATTGTTGATGTAGCCCAGAAGGAAGCGGAGTCAACAGAGTGTCTGGTTACACTTGGGATCAAACCCAACCGACCGGACACGGGATATGGATATATTCAGTTTTACCAGAACGGAGATTTGATTCCGGGATCAGTATGTGAGGTGAAACAATTTATGGAGAAACCTAACAAAGAATTGGCCGAATTATTTCTGAAGAGTGGGGATTATTATTGGAATTCGGGAATATTTGTCTGGAAAGCGGCTACTATTCTGGAAGCATTAAAGAAATTTAAACCTGATTTATACAAGCTGTTTGCAAGTGATTTTTCATTGTATAATTCCCCGCAGGAACAGACCTTCGTCAATACGTGTTTTGAAAAATGTGAAGACATTTCGATTGACTTCGCTGTTATGGAAAATGCGAAAAATGTAAAAGTGGTTTTAGCGGATTTTGACTGGTCGGATTTAGGAACCTGGGGTTCTGTATATAGTCATCTGGAAAAAGATTTTAACGGAAATGCAATTATAGGAGGCAAAGCACAGTTGATTGACTCGCATAATTGTATAGTTAACATTCCGACCAATCGTTCGGCGTTAATTCAGGGACTGAATGATTATATCGTTGTTGAGTCGAATGGAAAGCTCTTAATTCTTAGTAAGAAGGATGAACAGAAGCTAAAGGATTATATTAAACTAATGGAGGAGTAAGTAATGTCTGACCCAATACCTGAGTCTTTTTATTCCGACCGAAGCGGAAAGCCAATTCGGAAGTGTGTCATGTGCGAAAAGGATTTGATTGCGTCCGGGGAGCCTTATGCAATTGAAAAAGCGATGAAACGCACTGCCGAGGGAGATGTTTTGACCTTGTTCGAAATGGCAATATGTATCCCCTGCGGACAAAAAATGAACCAGCGAATGTCTGAGCATTCCAAACGTGTCATCGAAGAGTATTTTGAAAGTATTCATCTAAATGAGAAGCGTGTCAGTATGGGGCAGGAGGACTGGCAGGGTAAATGGGACAAAGTTTGTGTGGTTACAGGTAAACCATTATCAGAAGTAACGGAGTTTAATTTGATCGGTAACTTTATAGGTGATAATGTTATCGCAGGAATTCCACCGGTTGCTATTAGCGGCGAAATTATGGAACAGTTACAGGAAAAAATATCTCCTGAAACGCGACAGGAGATGGATGATTTCAGAGATACCTATCTTGGTCCTGATGATCCGCAGTTAAAAGCCCTTTTGAGTGAAACTCAATTTGTACTACTTTAGTTGGAAATGTTTAGTGTGTAGGTTCCGTCAAAAATAGTTTGATAGCCTCGTAGTCCAAATTCAGCAGGTCCCTGAATGACGGATCCGTCATATAGAGAAAATTGAGAATCACCACAGACATCATTTACAATAAGTGTGTTTTCTTCATCAACTTCCACTCCGTCGCATTCTTGCCCTCCTTCAGCTGTGGACTGCCTGTCAAAAGCAACAAATTCATCAATAGATCTTCTGTAAACAACCACGCCTTTAGAGCCGTAATTATTGACATAAGCATATCCCCCTATGTTCTGTAGTCCTGAATAGGAAGGAAGGTTGATATTGATATTGACATTGAACGGAAGATTCGGAACAGGGTGAAGTTTGTTTTTATTGCAAGATGAAATCAGAAAGAGAAAGGAAAGAACTGTCCCTAAAATCAAAACTGGTCTAGATAGTTTCATGCTGCTGTGTTTATTCTGTAAATTTACAATTTTATTAACGTAAAAAGGAGAGTTAAAGTATGCAAAAGTATTTCGTCATTTTCTTTCTGGTACTTTTTACTTGTTGTTTTTCTTCAGGTAAATTGTTAGCGCAGAAAACTCCGGCTACTGTTGAGCAGGCTGAGAAAAGTATTGAGAAAAAGCGTGAGTCGAGGAAAAAGGCGCAACAGAAAGCTCAGAAGGAAGGAAAGAAGCGTTTCATGAGCATTCAGAGTAAAGAGACGCAAAAACGGATGAAGAAGCAGCAGAAAGCTCTGAAAAAAAGAGATAAGAGAAAGAAGAAAAGGAGGAAATAGTTAGACAGGTATAATATTAGATAAATTCGATTTTTAGCGCGTTGTCAGATGGATTTTAAAACGGTATGTTTGTAGCATGCCTGAAAAAGGAGATGTTAAAATTTATTAAAAAGGAAAGAGGTGCTAAGAAAAATTATTTTTCTATATTTACCCGCTTTGTTGCTTAAAGAATAGTTCAAATTAAAATTTGCTTATGTTACGGAAATTTTACTTGTTACTCGCAAGTGTTTTATTAACAGTTAGTTACTCGCTTGCACAAACAGGGGTAGGTACCATCCGAGGGGTGGTAACAGAAAAGGAGACGGGAGACCCGCTTCCATTTGTTAATGTGGTATTATTCCAGAACGGAGTTCAGAAAGGTGGGGGTAAAACCGACTTTGATGGTAAATTCCAGATTAACTCCATTAACCCTGGTAGTTATAATGTTGAGGTTCGTTTTGTCGGATATCAGACACTTCGTCAGGAAGGTGTTATTGTATCCAGTGATAAAATAACCTTCCTTAATGATCTTCAGTTAGGTCAGTCCGATGGGCTTCTTACTGAGGTAGAGGTCGTTCACTACGAAGTCCCTCTTATTGATAAGGATGGTGGTGCTTCCGGGCAAACGGTAACACGCGAAGATATCGCGCGAATGCCGGTTCGTTCTGCAGCTGGTGTTGCAGGAACTGTCGGAGGGGTCTATATGGAAGAAGGTTCGGGGGCAATGAGTGTTCGTGGGTCTCGAAGTGGTGATTCCTACTACTTTATAGATGGTATTAAAGTTCGTGGTTCGTCCAATCTTCCAAAGTCAGCTATTCAGGAGGTTTCTGTAATCACGGGTGGTCTTCCTGCTAACTATGGGGATATGACCGGAGGGGTTATCTCTGTGACGACAAGAGGTCCGTCTGCAAAATACTTCGGTTCGATCGAAGGTGTTACATCCGGATTTTATTTTAATGGAAAAGACCCGAACGGATATGACGGGAAAGTGATCGGAATGGATCAGTTCGGTTATAACCTTTTGGAAGGGATGGTTTCCGGACCGCTTTGGATGAAAAAAGATTCTTTAGGAAATAAAACAAAACCAATTTTAGGATTCTTCCTTTCGGTAAACTACACGGATCAGTTAGATCCTCGTCCTGCTATTGGAGGTACTTACCGAATTAAAAAAGAGGCTCGTGACGCATTGATGGAAAACCCGCTTCGTCCGACAGGTACCGGACAGGGAACTTACCATAACTCACAGTTTCTTAGAGCTGATGATTTTGAAAAAACACCTTACCGAATGAATGCAAGAAGCCGTAACATTTCTGCAGCAGGTAAGATTGATGTTAATGCAGGACCTTCAGTTAACCTTACTTTTGGAGGGTCGATGGCTTATAATACAGGAAGAGGTTATAGCTATAATAACTCACTGTTGAATTTCACCAACTTTGGTTTAAATACTCAGTTAGACTGGCGTGTATACGGACGTTTTACACAGCGATTCACTCCTAAACAAGAAGAAGGGAGCAGCTCAAAAATTAAGTCAGCATTCTACTCTTTGATGGTGGATTATTCACAATCATCAGGATATTCTCAGGATGCTAATCACAAAGATCGTTTGTTCAACTACGGGTATGTTGGTAAGTTTACGACATACCGTGAGCCTTCTTATACTTTCCGTCAGGTTACAGATGAGGCTGGAAATGTGATTGATGCGTATTACGAGCATGATGGTTTTCGTGAATATCGGGTAGATTTCGAAGCATCTGAAACGAATGATGCATTTGCTTCGATCACTCGTCAGTATTATAATATCTACGACGGGAAAGTAACAGGGAACTACGAAAATCTTTTCCAGATTCAAACAGGTAAAGGTTTACGTAACGGAGATAGACCGGATGATGTATATGAAATCTGGAATAACTTCGGAGTTCCTTATAACTTTTATCAAAAATTTGAAAACAATCAGTTCCGTGCTACAGGTTCTGGATCGATTAACATCGGTGGACACTCGATTACACTTGGTTTCGAATTTGAACAGCGTACTGACCGTGGATTCCAGTCAGGTCAGGCAGGACCTATTGGTCTTTGGACAGTTGCTCGTCAGTTGATGAACTCGCATATTTCCGAGTTGGATAAGTCATCACCAAGTTGGGATAACTACGGAACATACTATCGTGTTACATACGACCGTTTAAATTCAGGATATGGTGCTACTAATGGAGTGTACGGTGGTCAGATTAATGGTGACGAACAGTCTTTCTTTGATTACAGTGTGCGTAACGAGTTAGGGTTGGATCCTTTTGGAACAGATTTCGTGAATATTGATGAAGTTGATCCAAATACGTTAACATTGGATATGTTCTCTGCTGACGAGTTGTTAAATTCAGGGCAGAATTTTGTTCAGTATTGGGGATATGACTACACAGGTAAGAAAATCAAAGGAGGAACAGATATTAACAATTACTTCAATGAAGTAGATGATAATGGGAACTACAAGCGTACAATTGGTGCTTTCCAACCAATTTATGTTGCGGGGTACATTATGGACAAATTTGCATTTGATGATATCGTCTTCAACGTTGGTGTACGTGTCGATGTGTTTGATGCAAATCAACCGGTACTGAAAGATCCTCTTTTAGTTTATTCAGCAAGAAACGTTCAGCAAGCTCGCGCTTTGGCGCAGTCTGATCCGACAACTTATAATTGGGTTGATATTCCTGAAAGTATGGGAGACGATTACGTAGTTTATGTAAACGACGTAAACAACCCGACTTCGATAAATGGTTTCCGTAAAGACATGCAGTGGTACAACGCTACAGGTAACCCGATTTCCGATCCAACTGTTGTTCGTGGAGCACAGGGAATTGCACCGTGGTTATTAGATCCATCAGCAGAAACTCCGTCTGCGGATGCATTTACAGACTACAAAGCGCAGGTAAACGTGATGCCAAGAATCGCATTCTCATTCCCTATTTCTGATGAAGCAAGTTTCTTTGCTCACTATGACATCCTTACTCAGCGTCCTAATACAGGATTCCGTTTCGATCCAATCGACTATCAGTTTATGGAAACAAGAAATGTTATTATTAATAACGCAAATCTGAAGCCAACAACAACAATTGATTATGCATTAGGATTCCAGCAGGTGTTAACAAAAACTTCTGCTGTTAAGATTGAAGCTTTCTATAGAGAACAAAGAAATCAAATCCAGTTAATGAGAATGGTGGAAGCATATCCGAACACATACCGTACATTTGGTAACCGTGACTTCGGAACCGTTAAAGGATTGACCGTTTCTTACGACTTGAGAAGAACAGGTAATATTCGCTTGAATGCAAACTATACACTTCAATTCGCTGATGGTACTGGTTCTGACGCAACTTCGGCATTAACGTTGGTTAACTCAGGACAACCAAACCTTCAGAACATTTTTCCATATAACTATGACCGTCGTCACACATTTAACTTTGTAATTGACTACCGATATGGAGAAGGAAAATCATACAATGGTCCTAAAACGAAAAAGGGTGGGCAAATCCTGAAAAATACAGGGATTAACCTGGTTGCAAATGTTGGTTCGGGAACACCTTATACACGCCAGCAACAAGTACGTGGTGCTGCATACATCAACCCTCAGACTTCAGGTCTTGAAGGAACGTTGAACGGATCAAGAAAGCCTTGGACGTATACCTTGGATATTCAGATCGACAGAACATTTAATCTGGAGTTCGGTAAGAATGAGGATAAGAAAAAAATGGCTTTCCTAAACGTTTACTTCCGTATTACCAACCTTTTGAACACTTCAAACGTTCTTAATGTATATCGTGCTACTGGTAACGCTAATGATGATGGTTTCCTTGCTTCTGCAGATTCACAATCTTCAATATCGAACCAGTTGGATGAGCAATCCTTCCGCGATCTTTACATGATGAAAGTTGATAACCCATTCAATTATGGTCTTCCAAGAACAATTCGTTTAGGTGTTAAATTTGACTTTTAATTGAACAAAAAGAGAATTTAGTTATGAGAGAGTATATGAAAATAAGTATTTTGACCACGTTGTTCCTTGGGATCTACAGTGGTGTAATGGCTTGGAATCCTCCGGCTACCAATAAGCAAGGAGGAGGGAATGGCGATGGTGAGTTGATGGTTACCAAAGCTGCAAACTGTGTTCCTCCGACAGAATCAACTTTCATGGAGTTCAATGATGTGCGCGCGCTTATTGAGACAGGAGGAATGATGTGGCAGGATAGAAATAATAACAGAGCTGCTTATCAGGTTCCAAAACCATCTAAGGATAATCCAACGGGGCCATCTGTCCTTTTTGCAGGAGCGCTTTGGATGGGGGGGACTGACGTTAACGGTCAGCTTAAATTAGCTGCTCAGTTATTCGGTACTCAGGGACGTGATTTTTGGACAGGACCTCTTACCGTTGACCCTAACTCAGGAAATTATAACCCTTCAGGACCTGTTTATGGTGATGTTACCCGTCCTTTTGGAGAGGCCACAATTACAGCACAGACCTGTTTGGCTTTCGATGAGTTCTTTACAATCAGAAAATCGGAGGTATCAAACTTTAATATGTGGTGGTACTGTGAAAATGTTGACCCGGAAGCTTGTCCTGAACCAATTGTTGTTCCTGGAGAAGTATTGAACCGTATTATAAACTGGCCGGCTCATGGAGATGTTAATCTTGGACAGGATTATTACCTGGCTCCTTTTTATGATAGAAACAAAGATGGGATATACAATGCAATAGCTGACGGTGATTACCCATGGTATGATTTTGAAGAAGAAGTAGATTGTAGAAATGATCGTCGAATCACTTTGTTTGGTGACGAAACGCACTGGTGGGTATTTAATGATAAAGGAAATATTCACACAGAAACAGGTGGTGATCCGATTGGTATGGAAATCCGTGCACAGGCATTTTCGTTTGCTACAGGAGATGAAGTGAACAAGATGACGTTCTACAATTATGAAATGATAAACAGAGGAACACAGACACTTCAGGATACCTATTTTGCGAAATATGCAGATACAGATGTGGGATGTTCAGAAAATGATTATGCAGGGTGTGACGTGTCGCGTGGATTAGGATATGCTTATAACGGAACAATTACGGATCCTAGTTGTAATGGATCAATCGGATATGAAGATAACCCTCCTGCAGTAGGAATTGACTTCTTCGAAGGACCTTATCAGGATGATGACGGACGTGATAACGTTGGGCCATCAAGAGATACACTTCCTGACGGAACCATTATAGCTACAACTCCATCGGTTGCTGAAGCAAGATTGGATAATGGTATTGTTTATACTGGATTGGGTATAGGATACGGAGATGGTGTAAACGATAATGAACGGTATGGAATGAAAAGATATATCTCGTTCTCGCGTATCGGTTTTGGATGTTCACAGACAGGGGTAACTGATGATCCTGTATCAGCTGTTGACTTCTATCGTCTGATGAACGGAGTCTGGAAGAATGGTGAGCGAATGACATACGGAGGTTGTGGTAACGCAGGAACTGCTGGAAACAACCCTAACGTTATTACAGACTATATGTTCCCTGGTGATTCAGATCCATTAGGTTGGGGTACTCCAGGTTCTTCGCCACAGGCACCATGGTCTGAGACTTCTACAGGAAACCCTGTTGGTGACCGTCGTTTTGTTCAGGCAGCAGGACCATTTACATTGCGTCCGGGAGCAGTAAATAACATTACAGTTGGTGTGGTTTATGCAAGAAGTACTGAATCAGATATTGAAGCACCGGTACGTGAGTTGTTCCGTGCTGATACTAAAGCGCAGGCTTTATTTGATAATTGTTTCCAGATTCTTGAGCCACCAACAGCACCTCGATTGACTATTCAGGAGTTGGAGAATGAGTTGGTATTGATGATTTCAAACCCTTCAGGAAACAACGTAAATGAATCATACGAAGAAGAGGATAAAATCAATATAGTTGATGTACCCGGTGAGACACCATATGATAAATTCTACAGATTCGAAGGATATCAAATTTATCAGTTGAAAGATGGTACTACTTCAGTAGCGGATATTGAAGATTCTGATCAGGCTCGTCTTGTTGTTCAGTGTGATATTAATAATGAGGTTAGCAGATTGATTAACTACGAATTCGATGAGGAGTTAGGTGTTTCTAAACCGATATTGAAAGTAGATGGTGCGAATGACGGGATTCGTCATACATTTAGTATTACTGAAGACCAGTTTGCGAGTGGTGACAGAACACTGGTAAATCATAAGACATACCATTATATTGCTGTAGCATATGCACACAATGAGTTTAAGCAATATGATCCGACTGACCCTACAAAATTGGATGGTCAGCAGATGCCATACATTCGCTCCCGATTGAGCTATGATGGAACAGCTATTAGTAGTGTTTCTGGAATTCCTCACAATCCAATGCCAGGAGGAGGAGGTACTTTCGCCTTTGTTGGTTATGGAACAATGCCGAAAATAACACGTCTTGACGGGTGGGGAAATATGGCATTATCTACGGATCTTACAGATGCTACAGTGAAGTCTATCTTGGCAAACAATTCAGTGGATAAACCTGTTTATAAGCAAAATGCAGGTCCAATTGATGTAAAAGTAGTTGATCCGCTTAATGTAACACCAGGACATTATGAATTGAAATTCATTGAGTACGGTACTTCTACAGCAAGTATTGATACGGCAAACTGGGTAGTATATAGATATACACAAAAAGGTGGTGCAATTATTGACTCTGTTAAGTCCGACCGAACAATTTCCATTGGTAATGAGCAGATTATTCCTGAATGGGGAGTGTCCATTACAATTGAACAGAAAAACTACACTGTATATGCGTCTCCGGCTCCTAACAACTTTGTAACTGAGCCATTGGAAGCAACTCTTGAGTTTGCTGATTCAAGTAAAGCATGGTTAATCGGAGTTCCGGATACGGATGATTTTGGACCTCAGAACTGGATTCTTTCTGGAAAAGTAGAAGATGAGGAGAACGATCCTGCTTGTTGGAATGATAATCAGGGGCGTGACCCGGATGAGTTGTACGAAAGCCTTCTAGGTGGTACAATTACACACTTCTGTCTTGTAAGAGATTGTGGACCTGCTGCTCCTGTTGTTAACAATGCATCAGTAAACATTACACAAGCTAAAACGCAATCCAGAATGGCGTCTGCGAGTGGAGTTGATGTAGTCTTTACTCCAGATAAGTCAAAATGGACAAGATCAGTAGTTATAGAACTTTGTCAGGAGCCAACTTTGGCAATTGGAGGAGCGACAGCATCTAAGCCAAGAGAACAGGCTTCAGTTGATAAAAATGGTCTTTCTGCTGGTCAGGCCGGATACAATGCTGCAGAAGGTGATTTGACTTCAACTACCGGAATGGGATGGTTCCCAGGTTATGCAATTGATGTAGAAACGGGGCGTCGTTTGAACATTGCATTTGCTGAGAATTCTTTCTTGGGTGGTCAGAATGGTACTGATATGAAGTGGAACCCATCTTCTCAGTTCTATGACAACGTTGGAAACGCAGTGTTCGGAGGACAGCATGTAATTTATATTATCGGAGAAGATATCAATGGTTCAGGAATGTCAGCCTACGATGAAGGAAGAGACTTCTATGATGCATTGAGTGGAAACAATAACACGGAAATCCGTGAAGCATGGAAGAGTGTAATGTGGGTAATGTATCCAATGCTTGCACCGGACAGAAGTTTGTTGGAAACAGAAGCTAAAGTTAGAATGCGAGTTTCGAAGAGATTTGAGGACAAGGTTCTTTCTAATGAGAATGCTGGTAGACCAATGTTCGAGTGGAACATGGATGGTATTGCAACAATGGTTAATCAGGATCAGGCGCTAGCTGATGCGTTGGAAATGATTAATGTTGTGCCAAACCCTTATTATGCTTTCTCTCAGTATGAGCGTGATCGTCTTGATGCAAGAATTAAGATTACAAATCTTCCTGAGAAGTGTAATATCAAGATTTTCAATGTACGCGGTAAATTGATCAACTCCTTTGATAAAGATAGTCCGATTACTTCTTTGGATTGGGATTTGAAAAACTTCAAAGGAATTCCGGTTGCAGGTGGTGTTTACATCATTCATGTAGAAGTACCTGGAATAGGAGAGAAAATCTTGAAGTGGTTCGGAGGAATCAGACAACCGGATCTTGAAAACTTGTAAAATCAGTGAAACGATTGGAGACCATGAAAAAGTTAAATAATATAGTTAAGAAATCATTAATCGCCGGGGCAGCTATTCTAGCTGCAACCGGGGTTAAGGCAGGTAATGAGGATCGCGTTGGTTCTGCCGGAGCTACTGAGTTACTGATCAATCCCTGGGCACGTAGTTTAGGTGCTGGTTCAGCCGGAATCTCTTATGTTAACGGATTAGAAGCTACCTATACGAATATCGCAGGTCTTGCTTTTACAGATAAGACAGAGATAAAGTTTAATTACACCAACTGGCTAGGTGGTGCAGGAATTAATGTGAATGCTGCTGGTATTGCCCAGAGAATTTCGGATCAGGATGTGATTGCAGTGAGTATCCAATCTTTCGGGTTTGGAGAGATTGATATTACAACAGTAGATCTTCCTGAAGGGGGAATCGGTACTTTTACACCGCGTTATAACATCTTCAATGTAGGATATGCTCGTGAGTTCTCGAACTCAATTTACGGGGGTATTAACCTGAAAGTTATTAATGAGTCAATAGCGAACCTGAAAGCTACAGGTGTAGCGATTGACGCGGGTATTCGTTATGTTACAGGTGAAAGAGACCAGATTAAGTTTGGTATTGCTCTGAAAAACGTTGGACCGACAATGCGTTTCAAAGGTGATGGGCTAGCTACTCAGGTCAACTACATTGAAACAGGTAGTAGTGCAACTACAGAACAAAGATCTGCTTCATTCGAAATGCCATCTTCATTGAACATCGGAGCTTCTTACGATTTCTTGTTTGATGAGAGAAATAAATTAATCGTAGCTGCTTCATTTCAGGCAAATTCATTCTCTACAGATCAGTATGCATTAGGTCTTGATTATGGATTTACTGCTGAAAAAGCCGCTTTCGGTATTCGTGCAGGATATGTAGTTGAAAAAAATAGCTTTAGCAAAACAGCACGCACTAACGCGTTAACAGGTCTTACCGCAGGAGCATCGGTTGATGTACTTGTTGGTAAAAATAAATCTGCAATAGGAATTGAGTATGCTGTAAGATTGTCTTCTCCATTTGGTCCTATCCATACTATTGGAGCTACAATTTCTTTGAAGTAATAAATTTATTTAATATATTTGTTGGACAGGAGAGCTCGTTAGGGCTCTCTTGTTTTTGTATAAAGTGAATTGATATGGCACAGATTAGTTATTATACTGAAGAGGGCTTACAGAAGCTTAAAGATGAGCTTCACCAAATGAAGACTGTAGAACGTCCGTCTATTTCGCAGCAAATAGCAGAAGCTCGTGACAAGGGAGACTTGTCTGAGAATGCAGAATATGATGCAGCAAAAGAGGCACAGGGACTTCTTGAAATGAAGATTGCAAAATTGGAAGGGATTATAGCTAATGCTCGTGTAGTAGATGAGTCACAACTGGACAATTCGAAAGCATTGATTCTATCCAAAGTGAAAATTAAACATACTGGCAACGGTATGGAAATGGAGTATACACTGGTTGCCGAAAACGAGGCAGATCTTAAGGCAAAGAAGATTTCGGTTGATTCTCCGATAGGAAAAGGTTTGCTGGGGAAAAAAGTAGGAGACATTGCAGAGATACAGACACCTGCAGGGGTTACCAAATTTGAAGTACTTGAAATATCAAGATAATGGCGAGCATTTTTTCTAAAATAGTTGAAGGTACAATTCCATGTCACAGGATACATGAGAATGATAAATTTCTTGCTTTTCTGGATATTATGCCATTAAAGGAGGGACATACTTTGGTTGTACCAAAGAAAGAAGTAGACTATATTTTTGATATTGATGATAATCTGCTCGGTGAGATGATGGTGTTTGCCAAAGAAGTAGCTGCTAAGTTGAAGGCTGTTTTTCCCTGCAATAGGGTTGGTGTTTCTGTAATAGGTCTTGAAGTACCACATGCACATATACACCTTATTCCTATTAATACCATTGATGATATGAATTTCAGCCGCCCAAAATTGGAGTTAACACAAGAAAAGTTAGCTGAAATAGCTGATCGTATAAAAGGAAATTAAATGAAGGTTCCTTTCACGGAACCTTTTTTATTTGCCATCGGTGAAAAAAAGAGTTGCAATAAATACGAGATTCTTGTTAAAGGGAAAACTGGAAGGGTTCGGGTGGTATACCTATGAGACGATTTCACGTCTGGTAAATAAGTATCCGGAAATAGAGTTCTACTTTTTCTTTGACAGGCCTTTTGATACCAAATTTGTGTTTGCTGATAATGTACATCCGATTGTATTGTATCCACCAGCCAGACATCCCATTTTGTTTCGTATCTGGTTTGATTTTTCAGTTACACGTGCTTTGAAGAAGTATGCTATTGATTTGTTTATTTCACCGGACGGGTATTTGTCTCTGAAAACCGAAGTTCCACAAGTTTCTGTTATTCATGATTTGAACTTTGAGTATTTTCCTGAAGATTTACCGAAAAGAGCTTCAAAGTATTTGCGTAAATTTTTCCCGAAGTTTGCAGAGAAAGCTGCACATATTCTGACTGTTTCTGAGTTTTCAAAAGAGGATATCCGGACGACTTATGGTATTGCTTCTGATAAAATCACAGTGGGTTATAATGGTGCATCGGCTATTTTTACTCCGGTAAGTTGCGAAGTAAAAGAGCGTGTAAAGCTAAAATACACAGCTTCAAATGAATTTTTTCTCTTTGTCGGAGCGTTGCATCCAAGAAAGAATTTGAAGCGCTTATTGAAGGCTTATGACGATTTTGTAGAACAAACGGGTTCAAATACGCATTTGTTGATTGTTGGGGCAGCTTACTACTGGTCGGACGAGATGAAAGCTGCACTTAATGCCATACAAAATAAAGAAAAGGTTGTTTTTTCTGGTCATGTTGATATTCATGAGTTACGTGATATTTATGGTTCGGCGAGAGCATTGGCTTTTGTTTCCTATTTTGAGGGCTTCGGAATACCGATAGTCGAAGCAATGCAATGTAATTGTCCCGTACTGGTAGCAGAAAATACGGCATGTCATGAAGTTGCGGGAGAGGCGGCTCTATTATGTGACCCATTTTCAGAAGAGTCAATAACTGAGTCATTAAAAAAGCTTGAGAATGACGAGAAGCTACGCGAACAATTGATTACTTCAGGTCAGTCTCGCTGTCAGAAATTTAACTGGGATATTACAGCACAAAAGATGGGGGAAGTAATGATGAATTTGCTTACTTCGCACTAAATTTTCCTCCTCTGTAGGCCTGATAGGTCATTCCCTGATTGCTGGCGATTTCGAATTCAACTTCCACTTTCTTTCCAATATGTTTTTTCTTGTTTTGAAGAAGTTCATTGGCAAAGGAATCACGATATTCCAACATTAAAGCTGTCGTCTTTTTAGGAGTTTGTTGATTAGACAGAAGTATAAAGGTAGAAGTACTGGTTTCAACAAGATCTAAAAAGTAGGTTTCATAATCGCCTTCTCCGTTCAGAACATCCAGTGTGTTTTTAAAGGGATGAGAGATAACAGGAACCTCGGTGTAATCACTGTAAATTAATTCTTCTTCGTACGGAGCTACTTTTGTTTGTGATTTTTTAGCCATTCCATTTTCATAAAATGTTATTGTCTCCCGCATCTGATAAGTCGAGTCGGGTAATAGTTCTTCCTTCACTTCTTTGGATACGACAAGTTGTTCGTTCATGAGGTAGTAGGAGCGTTTTCCGTATATTTTATTCACATAATCAGAAAACTTTTCATCCAATCTTGACGGCTCTTCTCCTACATAATAAAGAATAGCTTGTACTTCCTCCTTTTCGTTTGAAAATTGTAAAGAGTAGGCTGCTTTTTCCTCATTTTCTATTTCAGTATCAATCTCCGATACCCAAAGATTGAGATCGTACTCTTCGCCAGAATTAGAACCAGATTCCTGATTTTCTTTTTCTGTAGTGTCTTGCGAGGCCGTATTGTGGACAGTTCGTTTTTTGTCTTCACAGGAAGAAAATAGAAAAAACAGTATAAAAAAAACAGGGATTAGTTTTTTCATGATCGTATGATGCTTACAAATTAGTACTCTTCTCGCTTTCAAAGATAGCCAAAAACTCGTTTTGAGAAGATAATACCTTAACCCAAGAAAAGTAACAAAAAAACGGATACTGAATTCCAGTACCCGTTTTCGAAGAAGATCAGTATCTTTTAATTAAAAATAATCGTCATTTCTACACGTCTGTTTCTTTGTCTTCCTTCAGGCGTATCGTTAGTATCAATAGGCTGTGTCTGACCGAAGTATAATACATTCATACGATCGGACTCGATTCCCTGATCAACAAGGAAATCCCGCACAGCCTCTGCACGCTTCTTAGAAAGAACAAGATTACTTTGTGCTTTACCTACATTGTCGGTATGTCCTGCAATCTGAAGTTTCCATTCTGCTTTTTTCTTAAGAAGTCCGGCCAATTCAATTAGGGATGGTTTGGATTCTTCAACAATAACTGATTTCCCCGTCAGGAATTCAAGATTATCAAATGCAGTTTTCAGAATTTCTTCTTCTTCTTTTTCAAGAACAGGACAACCTTTGTTTTCGACAGGTCCGGCAGTGTTCGGACATTCATCTTCCAGATCGATTACTCCATCTCCATCTGTATCTTCATAAGGACATCCCTGATTTCTAGCCGGTCCGGCAATGTAAGGGCACTTGTCATCCTTGTCGAGAATTCCGTCACCATCTGTATCCGGCCATGGGCATCCGTTATTCTCACGAGGTCCGGCTTCTGTCGGGCATTCATCCAGATAATCAAGGATTCCGTCCTCATCCGTATCCGGGCATCCGTCAAGTTCAGCCGGTCCGGTCACTTCCGGGCAAGCATCTTTGAAGTCAGGTATACCGTCACCATCCGTATCCGGACATCCGTTAAATTCAGCTAATCCGGCTTCTTCCGGACACTCATCCTCCTGATCCTGAATTCCATCACCGTCTGTGTCGGGGCATCCGTCAAATTGTTTTAAACCAGCCACTTCCGGACATTTATCATCCTTGTCTGGAATACTGTCATTATCTGTATCCGGGCATCCGTTGAAGATTTCAAGTCCGGGTTCTGTTGGACATTCGTCTTCCGTATCCTGAATTCCATCATTATCCGTGTCAGGACACCCTCTGAAAGCCCATACTCCGGGTACTTCCGGACATTCGTCTTTTTTGTCTGACACTTTATCGGTATCCGCATCTTTAGGTCTTCCGTAAAGGATAGGAACACGAAGTCCCATATAAAATTCTGTTCCACGTACCTTTCCGGTAGCCAATAGTGAATTCCAATCCGTAAATCCAATGGTTATAGGTCCGAGGCGTGCTCCTAATCCGGCTTTGAATCCTGAATACTTGTTGTACGAAAGTGGTACCGAAAGACCAAACCATTTGTAATCATAACTAGGGTTTAGTACAAACTGATGCGGGACAATCACTTTGTGCGGATTTTTTTTACTGGTCAGGCTAAAGACTCCTGTAAAATTCACATAAAAATCATTCCATATATGATAATCAACCTGTATACTGGCTGAAGTAGGTAAATTCATAAAGAAAGTACCAGGATCGCTTTCATCTACATCAAAATTATTGACAATTACTGAATCAAATTCTTCAAGAGATGATACTCCATTGAAAATATTCAGATCGTATAATTTGTTAGTTTCGTCTACAGTGAAATCCCGAGAATATCCTCCTTTTTCAAATTTCATCCCTCCGATGTCGAGTACTGAAGCTCCTACACGGATTTTATACTTCTCTTTATCTCTTCGCCACAGGTCTGTTTCCCCATCCATATCATATTTATACTCTTCCCAATCGGGACGCCATTCATATACAATTCCCAGGTCAAGTCCGATGCCAAGTTTAGAATTTGATTTGAACATATCACCCAGTAGAGAAGAGCTTCCTCCCGTATTGTTCGAGTTGTTGTTTCCAAGGTACTGATCAAAGTTTTTTGAGTAGCCATAGTCAAATCGTCCCTGCAGTGTATAGGACGTATCAGCGTTGTACAGTTCGTATCGGAAAGCATCCGTGTGCATATATCCGGCAGCAATTCCCTGAAGAAATTTGATTCGCCCACCAACTTTTATGAAATGTTCTTCCTTGTCATAAGCTACCTGTGCATAATTGATTCCATATTCATTCCACGCCATCGTGTTTAGCGTAAGGAAATTATCTTCCAGTTCAATATGCCACAAATCCTCATCCTCTAATCCTGATTCTGCCAATCGAAGTAACTCAGGTGAAACATTGGTTAAGCTTACATTTACTCTGTTTTTAAAACTAAATCCGATTGCAATTTTCGGATTAATATGAAACATAAAGTTGAGAATGTCAATTTGATTAGAAAAGATCATTCCACGGGGTTTTCCTCCCGGATTTGAAAGAGAGAAAAAATTGCGCTCATAAAAAGTGGAGTCGGGAAGCATCCAGTCGTTATAGGGATTTGAACCTCCTTCAACGACTCCTCCGGAGTTGGAAGCCGTAGCTTCATCTGCTTTAAATGATTTTGCCCACCATTTTGGCATATTACCTGTGTCAAAGTATTTTGCGTTTTGCCAGACACTTGTATTTACACTAAACAGGTTAATATCTACAACAAAGCGGTTGTCTACAATAGATGCCGGTTGTAAGTCAGCATTCATAATACCGCCATAATTACTGCTGTGAACTCCCAGATAACTTTGTGCAGTAAGGGTAGAGGTCGCAAATGCCGTCACCAGCAAAGCGAATAGTAGTAACTTTCTTCTCATAGTTTATTTTTATAAAGCGTACATAAGTAGTTGTCCATCAACAAATGTAATCACTTTATCCTTGCCAGTCAATTTAAGAAATTGTGAAGCCTTGATCCTGACAGGGGTACTATTAGAAGGGAGGTATGGTGAATAGAGTATCATTTCATTTTTTACACCGTCCAGCACAATAATCTGGTCGTTGTTATTACCAAAATATCTTACTACTGCTAAATCAGGTTTGTAGACATCTGTTTGAATGGAGATGAAACGTGAAAAAGTGGCGGTAGATGCTGTTAGAGTGTCACCTTGAATAAATAAGAAGAGAGGATCCGTATTACCGGAATATTGTGCTCGGAAGAATTTACCGTTAATTTTTGCGGATCCGATTGGAGTATCTTCGAATAATATTCGATATTCTGTAGTGTTTGATTTGGAGATCAGGTACTGTACTTTCCCGTTTATTTTGGCAGACCAGTTTACCTTCCCCTCCAGCTCAATTGTACGCCAGTTCTTCTTTTTCGAGTTATACATATGAAAAACGGAATCGGTGAATAGTCCAAAACATAAATCTCCCTCGTGATTAAATGCATGGAGCTGACCTTCTGTAATCTGACGGGATTGCGGGATGCTATTGGTTTCTTTGCTGCCATTTTTGAGCGAAATCCGGTACAATTTGTTTTCAGAAATCAACCCGATAGAAGGAACATTTTTCCAGATGTAAGGAGCGATCGTACTGGCTATAGCCCCTTTGAATGCAATTGCTTTTTTATCATAGGGTGGCGAATCAGACATCCAGAACAACTGGTCGAATTGCTCTACAAGGAACCCATTTTCCATAGGGTGAATTGTTTTCACATTTCCTTTCATCTGAGACCAGGTCGCAACTTTTCCGTTACCATCTACAATTGAAACCGTTTTTTTATCAGGATTATACACGCATAGAGAGGAAGTGTTCTGAAAGAAACGACTGTTTTTATTCTCCAAAGTGAAATTCCAGATTATTTTTCCTGTTGAGGAGACACCGGATGACTTGTCAGAAGTATTTCTACCATTTTGAGTCAGTCGCGTTGAAGCAATGTGAAGTTGTGCGGTCTCTGTTTTATAAACACCATGTCCAAAATCACCACTCATATCCGGAATCTCAAACGGCATGATTTTTTCGGAAACATGGTACCAGCGGTAGTGCACTTTTTCAGCTCCCATACGACGGATTTGCTCAAATTGTGAAGTAGAAGTAAAAACAGTACCCATTTGATAAAGTAGCCGTACTTGCTCGAGTGCATCTTTACTTTTACTGAGTATGAGTACATTTTCCAGTGCAGTAGCATAAGGAGTTGTAAGCTCCCCGATAGAACTATCTAATCGGATAATAGAAGAGTTCAGAGCACCTTTATCCTGAACATATTCCTGAATAACTTCCTGCGGAACATAGTTCCCCGGGATGTCCAGATAGATGATCGTATTTCCGGAAAATTCTGTAAATACTACACCGCGGTCAATAAAACTCAGAAGCTTTTCATCATTCCATTTGTCATTGTTTTTTGCTAAAAAGGATTTTTCAATGAACAAAAATTGTCCGGTTTTCTCAGGAAGAACGCCATACAAATCTAAATCGGATACCGGGGCTGCCAGTTTTTGATCTTTACGGTTTTCGATGATAAATTCCTTGTTGTAGCCTTTATGACAATAATAATCTGAGGCTTTGTCTTTGGTGATGATGGAATAATTGGACTGCCTGTCTCTGTTCAATAATAGATGAGAGAAAAGACTATCCTGGGTAGGTACGGCATTTAATTCCTTTGCATTCGTAAGCAGGACAAAACCATTTGTCCGGAAAAGTTTCCAGTTTTCGGTCTCTAACAATTTATTCAGAGAAAAATCGGTTGTGGTTAATCCAAGATTATTTAAAAAAGAGTGGATAGAGTCTTCTCTACTGTTCGCTTGTTCTTCCAGAACGATTCTTACAGTATTATCCGGAAAATGCTGTACAGCAACAGATTTCCAAAGCAAGGAAGTCTGGGCTTTTATCTGTTGCAGCAGAGAAACTGAATTAACTGTAATTTCTGTTTCGGGCAGACATGCGTCTGTTCTGTTGATAAATACAACAGGTTGTTCCGGTGAAAAAAAGGTGGATATAGAAACTGTTTGTTGCTGTTTTTCTATCAGAAAAAAAGAATAAGCGATCCAGAAAAGTGTTCCGGTGACAAAAAGAGTAAACAACAATCGAGTTTTCATAATCTACAGAGATGTACTTTAACATTCAAAGTTAAAACTTTCAGAGGTAGTTACTTCCTTGAACAGAAAGAGCTATAAACAATCTGTATTTGAAAACAGAACGATGTGCCGTTTGTTGTTATAAATCAAGAAGTAACTGTTCGTCTCCCAACAGGTTAAAGGTTTCCCTGTGAAATCGCGAAGCTCCGAATTGCTTAATGGCTTTCCGGTGTATTTTAGTAGGGTAGCCTTTATTTTTATCCCAGCCATATTGCGGAAATTCTTCGTGAATAGAACTCATGTAATCATCCCGGTAGGTTTTCGCCAATATGGATGCTGCCGCAATGGACAAGAACTTTCCGTCCCCTTTGATAATGCATTCATGCCGATAGCCTGTAAGAGGTGTAAACCGGTTTCCGTCAATAAGCAATAATTCGGGTTTAATAGCCAGTGAAACAATAGCTCTATGCATGGCTTCAAAACTGGCATTCAGAATATTAATTTCTTCGATTTCACGATTATCGACAAAAGAAACTGCCCAGGCGAGAGCTTCTTTTTCTATAATGGGACGCAACTCATTACGCTTCTTATCCGTAAGCTGTTTTGAATCATTGAGAAGTTCATTTTGAAAAGTGGGAGGTAATATCACGGCAGCAGCGACTACCGGACCCGCCAGACAACCTCTTCCGGCTTCGTCACAACCGGCTTCAATCTTCCCTTCTTCAAAATAAGATGCAAGCATTTTTTTCAGGAAAAGTAAGTAATATTTGTAAGTTTTGGCTCGATTTTTGGGGATTTTGTAGTATATTTAATCACGGATTAAACGAATTGTCATGAAAAAGATATTGGTAGGTTTGATATTCATCGTAGGTAGTATTTCTATGACAATGGCGCAGGAAAAGCACCAGGTAAGAGTAGATATGGACAGAAAGATGGTGAAGGAGCAGGTTGAGTCCGGAAATCTGGAATTCTTTTTCAATAAGGAGGTTGATGCAGGTGAAGTGCGAAGAAATGCACAATATTACATCAGTTACTTTGATGTGGTCTATTATCCCGAAACTGGCAAAGCTGAAATCCGTTTCAAAGATAAATCCAGAATGTCAGTAAAGGTGGTAGAACGATTTTTAACGTCTAACCACATTTCAGAAGTCTTGTTGGGGAAGGAGATACTTCGTTCAACTGATTTTGTCAACTGGCTAATCAATTAATCTGGTTCATTCTGACGTATTCTATTCCTTCGTTTGGCTTTCATTTCAGCTCGGTATAATGTATCTTTGCCGATATTTTTGTAACGAATTACAAACAGATGAAAAGCTGGTATAGCAAAGATTTTAAAGTAGGTGTGCTCGGTGGCGGACAGCTGGGGCGTATGTTGATGCAGGAAGCTATTAACTATGACATAAAATTGTGTATGATGGACAAAGATCCGTCAGCCCCTTGTTCGCGATTTTCACATGAGTTTACGAATAATGATATTCTGGATTATGAAGCCGTTCTAGAATTCGGTAAAGACAAGGATGTTATTACCGTAGAGATTGAGAATGTAAACATAGAGGCATATGAAGAACTTGAAAGACAAGGAAAAAAAGTATTCCCTCAGCCCTCTGTGTTGAAAACGGTACGTGATAAAGGAGTGCAGAAAAACTTTTTCAAAGAGAATAATCTTCCGACACCTCCTTACTATTTGGTAGAGAATAAAGCTGAGATCAGTAAATATGAACAGGAGTTTCCTTTTATGCAGAAAATGCGTGTAGGAGGGTATGACGGGAGAGGTGTTCAGGCACTTAAAACACTTTCTGATATGGATAAAGCGTTTGATGCGCCTTCGGTGTTGGAAAAATTTGTTGACTTTGAGAAAGAGATCTCAGTGATTGTTGCGAGAAATGAAAATGGTGAAATCTCTCATTTTCCTGTTGTTGAGTGTCAGTTTAATCCGGAAGTGAATCTGGTAGAGTTTCTTTTTTCTCCGGCGCAAATTAGTGAAGCGATTGAGGAAGATGCGATTTCAATTGCCCGAAGAACCATTGAAGCGCTTGGAATGGTTGGTTTATTAGCTGTAGAGATGTTCGTGACAAAGGACGGAAGAGTACTTATCAATGAGATTGCTCCCCGACCTCATAATAGCGGACATCACACAATAGAGTGTAATGTTACATCTCAGTATGAACAGCATTTGCGAGCTATTTTGAATTTACCTTTGGGAAGTACCAAAATGTTGCGCCCCGGAGTAATGGTAAATCTGCTTGGAGAACCCGGTTACGAAGGGAATGTGAAATACGAAGGGTTGGAAGACGCGATGAAAATTCCGGGTGTTAAGGCTCATATTTATGGTAAGGCTCAAACGAAACCTTATCGAAAAATGGGACATGTAACCGCAACGGCACCGCTTCTTCAGGAAGCAGTAGATAAAGCAAGAAAAGTACAGGAAATAGTAAAAGTAAAAGCTTGATATATGAGTAAGGCGATTGAAGTCGGAATAATAATGGGGAGTAAGTCAGATCTTCCGGTAATGAAGGACGCAGCTGAGATTCTTGAGCAATTTGGAATCGGTTACGAGATTAATATTGTGTCTGCACACCGGACACCTGAGTTAATGTTTGATTATGCAAAGAATGCACATTCCAGAGGAATTAAAGTGATTATTGCAGGAGCAGGAGGAGCAGCGCACCTTCCTGGAATGACAGCATCACTCACACCACTGCCTGTAATTGGTGTTCCGGTTAAGTCGAGTAATTCTATTGACGGATGGGACTCTATTTTGTCTATTCTTCAGATGCCAAATGGAATTCCGGTAGCAACTGTAGCATTAAATGCAGCTAAAAACGCAGGTATTTTGGCAGCTAAGATTATAGGAGCGTCGAATCCGGATGTGTTGAATACTTTGTCGGGTTACATGGAAGAACTTAAAGAAAAGGTATTGGATTCAGCGAAAGACCTGAAATAAAAAATAACCAATAGTTTCTGTTGAAGAGCGTATTTTTTAATACGCTCTTTCTTGTTAATACAAAACGTATTTTTTTCTGATTTCCTTGAATTTGCGAAGGTCTTCCTGCCATTCGGAACGAATCTGTTCTTCACTCCATCCTTGTTCGATGCGTTGACGCAGTGTCTTGTTACCGGCTAAGAGGTCGAAAAAATTGTTCTTCAAAAAGAACGCGCTCCCTTTTCCTGTTTCACGGTAGAAATCAATGACAGGTTGTAAGGAGAGGTGTCGTGGGGCTATTGAATCACTAAAGTCAATTCCGCGACAAAGTTGACCGTTCAGAACGGGAGATTTTGATCCATAGCCGGGAGAAGGAGTGAAAGTGTACTTTCCCTTTTCGTAATCAGGGTGTCCGATAATTTCAAAAGGTTTCTCCGTACCTCTTCCTACACTAACAATTGTTCCTTCAAAAAAACAGAGACTGGGATACCAGGCAATCGCATTATCAGTACGAAGATTCGGACTGGGAGATACGGGAAGAGAATAAGGAGCAGAATGGTCATAATTTCGCACGCGGATTACGGTAAGCTCACAGGGAGTTGAGATCCAATTCTCCCCGTTAATCATTTGACCGTATTCTCCGATTGTCATTCCATAAACTACCGGAACAGGATGCATTCCGATAAACGATTTTTGCGCTTCTTCCCGTATAGGGCCATCGATATAATCGGCATTGGGATTGGGGCGGTCCAGGAGGATAACCGGAATGTTATTTTCAGCGCAGGCTTCCATTACGTAATGTAGGGTGGAAATATAGGTGTAGAAACGTACGCCTACATCCTGCAAGTCAAATACCATAACATCTAACCCCTGCAATTGATCATTTGTCGGTTTTTTATTCTTTCCATAAAGCGAAACAAGGGGTAATCCGGTTTTTGTATCAATTCCGGATTGTACAGATTCTCCGGCATCTGCGTCACCCCGAAAGCCATGCTCTGGAGAAAAAACACGCAGAACAGAAACACCACGACTGATTAAGCTATCTACAAGGTGTGTTTTTCCCAGCGTACTGGTTTGGTTACCGGTAATACCAACTTTTTTACCCTCCAAAAGAGGAAGATATTCTTCCATTTGAAAAGCACCGGGAAGTATAGGCGCTGTTTGTTGGGCTGCCGGCCCATACCCCTGGTATTTTCGCGCTGGATTAGTCTGAGCCGTACAGGATTGAACGAAAATCAGAAAAAATAGGGTCGGGGCACAAACGTTTATGTATTTTCGTAAAAATCTTTGTCGGAAATTGAATACAGCATATTTCATAGCTCGCAAAATTAGTATAGGAGAACGAGAAAATACAAAAGTTTCGCGTCCTGTGGTGAAAATTTCTGTTTTAAGTATCATTTTGAGTATGGTTGTCATGATTTTGACGTTATCAATTGTGACAGGATTTAAGAACGAAGTCAGAGATAAAGTGATTGGCTACGGAGCTCATGTTCAGATCATGAAATCCGGAGGTTCGTCTATTATTGATTCGGATGCGTTGGTACTTGACACGGCAATGCTTCATGAAATTAAAACTATCAAATATGTAGCCAAAGTTTTTCCGGTGGGGTATAAACCCGGAATTTTTCAATCCGATCCTGATTCGGTATTTTATACGATGAAGGAAGGACGAGATACGTTTGAAATCCAACAGGAAATAAAAGGAGTTTTATTTAAAGGGGTTGATGCAACCTATGATCTGGATTTCTTTAAAGAAAATTTGATTGCGGGCCGGTTGCCCAACTTCGGAAGTGATAAGCAAAACGAAATACTGATTTCGAAACGGGTCGCAGAACAATTGCGTTTCGAATTGGATGAAGAGGTTGGTGCATTTTTTGTCCAGAATAAACCGATAAAGCGAAACTTTCGAATTGTAGGAATCTTTGAAACGGGATTAGAGGATTTTGATAAAGATATTGTGATCGCGGATTTAAGAAGTGTACAGGTAAACAGTGGGTGGGGAATACAGGCATCCATTCGTCTGGCAGATACGCTTTTTCAGGATCGGTTACTTTTTGAAGCAGAAGCGATCGGTGGGAATGGACAATATAAATACGATTGGGGGAGAGGTTTTGGTGTTTCTTCGAAGATTGCAATTGCTCCGTTACATGATACAACGATACGGGTAATTGTCAGTGATTATTTCTATTCTCCATATGAGGAAGAAGAAGAGGCTACTATTGCTGATACGGCCTATATTCATATTCGTATAGAAGGAGATATTCTTTCAGGTCCTGTTGCTATGGAAGATGACAGAATCAAAAGAACATTCCTGGACGAGGAAGGGTTCCGGTTTTCTATTCGCGTTGGAACAGGAGAGTATTTGTTTGAGCAGGAAGATGGACAAGGAAGCTCTAAATTTTACATCAGTGGATATGAAGTCCTGGCAGATAATTGGGAGGATCTTGAGAAACTGGACGAAGAGGTGAAGAGTGATCTTTTTCTGATGAGTATGGAAAAGGGAACGGCTGTTGAAATTCGGACGATTAAAGAAATTTACAGGGATATTTTTGCCTGGCTGTCCTTTCTGGATATCAATTTTGTAATTATCGTAATCATGATGATAGTTATTTCGGTAATTACAATGGGAGCAGCTTTATTGGTGCTGATTCTGGAAAAAACAGCTGCTATTGGTTTGTTAAAAGCAGTAGGTGCCGGAAACTGGTTGATTCGAAAAGTGTTTTTGTACCAGGCGGGATATCTGATCATTCGGGGAATACTATGGGGTAATGGAATTGGAGTGGCTTTTGCTCTTGTGCAGCAGTATTTTCAGATCATTCCGCTTGATCCGGAAGTATATTATTTGAATGCCGTTCCGATAGAGCTCAATGTTTTTCACTTGTTGTTACTGAATATAGGAACAATCGTGGTATGCGTATTTGCTCTGATAATCCCTTCTTACTTCATCACTAAAATCACTCCTGTTAAAGCATTGAAGTTTTCTTAGGAGCTGTGTTTTGTTCTCGGTTGAATGGGCTTTCCAAAAGAAAATAAAAAAAGTCGTTACGTACACTGACATAACGACTTATCGATACAAATTTTGTAGTGTATTTAAACTGCTTCTACAGTAAATACATAGCTCTCCATAATCTGGTTTGCTAAAAGTTTTTTACAAGCTTCCTCTACTTTTGTTTCAGCTTCGGATTGATTATCAGCTTCAACGAACAACCGGACGTGTCTTCCGATACGAACACCTGTTATCTCAGGTAAACCAATATTTTTCATACTGTTAGAAACAGCTTTCCCTTGTGGATCCAACAACGCCTCCAGTGGCATTACGTCTATCTCAGCCTTGAATTTCATGTTTTCTCTTTTTTTCAAAAAAATTGTCTGTTATTGACAAAATGAGGTACAAAAATAATATAATTGGAATAGCTCTGAAAGATAAAAGCACAAATAAAACAATTGACAGGAGGATTAGTAAGTAACGAAACTCATTCCCCTTCCATGAAAAATGCTTGAACTTAAGCGCTATCAGAGGGATTTCAGAAACCAGAAGCAGAGAAAATAAAACAATAAATGAAATCAGAACGGTTGGTTTAATCAGCAATTCAGCAATAACAACTTTCCACCCGGTTTCTCCCCACGCATCCCATAAGAATAAAGGGATTGCCATGAAGAATAAAGTATTTGCCGGCGTAGGGAGTCCCAGAAATCGATCACTTTGACGCGTATCCAGATTAAATTTGGCTAACCTGAACAGCGAGAAAAAAGGGATCAACAAAGCTATGAATGGAAGATAAAGAGTAGTACCTGAAAAGTGAAAAGGAGCTGACTCAATTGGATTTCCAGTAAGATCAGCAAAATAGAATGAGATCATAGTATGAACAGACATCCCGAAACTATCATACAGATAAGGGGAAGATATACTACTTTCAGGTAAAGATGTTATTTCAATTCCGCCATTAATAATCAGTAGAATAAAGCAAAGTACTCCGGGGACAACACCAAAAGTGACCATATCAGCCAATGAGTCCAATTGTTTCCCTAATTCTCCGCTGATTCCCATTTTTCGGGCTAAAAACCCATCCAGAAAATCGAATAATAAAGCTGCGGTTATAAAAACGGGAGCCATGTCAATTCTTCCCATCATGGAAAATAAGATCGCAAGGATTCCACAAAGGAGATTGGATGCGGTTAATATATTGGGGAGTGAGAACATAATTTTTTTGCGAAAATTAGGAAAAAATAACAGAGATAACGAACCAATCCATTAAATTTACGTCTGTACTTTCGGTGATTAGCTTGATTTTAAGGGTGAAACACAATTATTTGCCAAAAATCAAGTTAATTGGAGTGAATAAAGAATTGTATAATGCAGAAATACCTAAGGTTTACCATCATTGGTGTCATACTTTTATTTTCACAGCTTGGCTTCTCTCAAAGTGATTTAGCGCCTAAATACTCAAATGAGTTCCTTCAGATTGGTGTTGGGGCAAGAGCTTTAGGTATGTCTAACTCTGTCGTTGCTGGGGTTGATGATGTTACTTCAGCTTACTGGAATCCTGCCGGTCTGACAGGTGTGAAAACATGGCTTCAGGGAGCTTTGATGCACTCGGAATATTTTGCCGGAATTGCCAAATACGATTATCTGGGGCTCGCTTATCCGATTGATGAAAAAAGTACATTGGCGTTTACAGCTATCCGTTTCGGTGTAGATGATATCCCAAATACTACCCAATTGATAGATAATCAAGGAAATATCGATTATGATCGGATTACAACATTTACGGCTGCTGATTATGCATTTATGTTGTCGTACGCAAGAAAACTGGCTCCTGCCGGTTTGAGCTTGGGAGGAACCTTTAAAGTGATCTACAGAAAAGTAGGAGATTTTGCCCATTCCTGGGGATTCGGACTGGATGCAGGGTTGAAATATGAGCATAAAAAAAACTGGAAATTTGGGATAGTAGCAAGAGATATAACTTCCACATTTAATGCCTGGGTATTTACGTTGGATGATGTTACAAAGGAAGTTTTTCAGGCAACAGGAAATGAGTTGCCTGAGAACGGTTTGGAGCTGACATTACCGCGATTGATTTTTGCTGCTCAGGGAAAGCTGGATTTCGGAAAAGGATTCTACGGATTGTCTGAGATCGACGTTGACATGACAACTGACGGAAGACGTAACGTTCTTCTTCCTACAAACGTAGTGAGCTTTGATCCGCATA